>JBDKVE010000325.1:0-12082 GCA_039679345.1 Anaerohalosphaeraceae bacterium | reverse complement strand
AGACTTTTGCTGTATGGATGGGATGAACAGAAAAAGGGACGCATCATAAAATGCAGGATTTTAAATCACATCTTCAGGAAAGGAGTCGCTATGAAACGCGGAATGTTATGGATGTGCGGATTCGTGTGTGTGCAATTCATTTTGGCCGGCTGCTCGACTGTGCCGGACAAGGCCGAGTCGCGGGTGGTTCTCAGTGCGGAGGTGGATGAGGCTATTGCGGCGTTCAAGACCCAGGACCCGACGATTCAGTCCTTCTTTGACAATTCCTATGGCTATGCGGTTCTGCCGAAGGTTACCAAGGGCGCCTTCTGGTTTGGTGTGGCGGGGGGGCGAGGTCAGGTGTTCCGCCAGAATCAGAGGATTGGATATTGCAAAATGGGTCAGGCGACGCTCGGATTTTCCTTTGGCGGTGAGTTTTTCCGCGAAGTCATCTTCTTCCGGCAGCAGCAGGACCTGGACCGGTTCACGGCCGGGGAATTTACCTTCTCTGCTCAGGTCAGCGGAACAGCGATTACGGCCGGGGCTGCTGCCAAGGCGGATTACAAGGACGGTATGGCGGTATTTGTCCTGGCCGACCGCGGTCTGATGGTCGATGCTTCTCTTGGCGGGCAGAAATTTGCCTATACCGCCGGAATGCTGGAGTAAGACAGCCGGACGATAAGCAGCCGCGACATTGCCGCGATGCGTGCAAGTCAACGTGTGAAGTGATTTACCGTCACGTTGAGTTGTGAATGTCTTTCATAATCCGGGCAAGGGCCAAAGCAACATACGAAATGGCCGGGAGCATGTGATGACAACAGACCAGAATAAGTCTGTCAGGTGGAGTTTTCCGATCCTGCAGGGCATAGTGCCGATTCAGGCTGCCCAGGTTCCGGCCGAGATAGTCGCGGGTTTCACGCTGGCGGCACTGGCCATTCCCGCGGCGATGGGCTATACCAAAATCGCCGGCACTCCTGTCGTTACCGGCCTGTACACGCTGCTGATTCCCATGGCGCTGTTTGCGGTGTTTGGTTCGTCCCGGCACCTGGTGGTGGGCGCCGATTCAGCCACGGCGGCCATTCTTGCCGCAGGGATTGCGGGGCTGGTTCCGGCCGGTTCCGACGAGTATGTGATGCTGGCCTCAGTTTTGGCCATCATGGCGGCGGTCTTTCTCATTCTGGCGCGAGTCATCGGGCTGGGTTTCATGTCGGATTTCCTTTCACGCACGGTGCTGATTGGTTTTCTGACCGGCGTTGGGATTCAGGTTGCGATGGGGGAGCTGTCTGGAATGCTCGGTCTCAAGGGTGAGGGACACCGAACGGTAGGCAAGGTCTGGGCTGTGATTGTACACTTGGATCAGACCAATATCTATGCGCTGGTTATTGCAATCGCTGTCCTGACAATCATTGTCGGTTCCAGAAAAATCTCTAAGAAGATTCCGGGGGCGCTCATTGCCGTTGTCGGGGCGATTGTTCTGAGCCGGGTACTGAATCTTGGTGCATACGTTAGCGTGCTGGGCACGGTACCGAGTGGCCTGCCCCGCATCGGGCTGCCGCATGCAGCCTGGAGCTGGGAGCTTGTCGATACGCTGGTTCCCACGGCGTTTGCGATGTTCGTGGTTATCCTGACGCAAAGCGCCGCGACATCGCGTGCCTATGCCGCCCGCTACCATGAGCGTTTCAGCATGGATATCGACCTGGTTGGGCTGGGGCTGGCCAATATCGGAGCGGGACTGTCCGGCACGTTTGTCGTTAACGGCAGCCCAACCAAAACCCAGATGATTGACAACATCGGCGGGCGCACTCAGCTATCCCTGCTTGTCACGGCGCTGGTTGTTCTGGTTGTCCTGCTGTTTTTCACTGCACCGCTGGCCTATTTGCCTCAAGCGGTTCTATCGGCGATTGTGTTTCTGGTGGGAATCGAGCTGGTTGATGTGGAAGGCATGTGCAAGATTTACCGTCAGCGCCGTTCGGAGTTCTGGGTGGCCCTGATTACCATGTTCATCGTGGTGTATGTCGGTGTTCAGCAGGGCATTATCCTGGCCATGGTGCTGTCCCTGATTGATCATACCCGACGCGGTTACCGGCCGAAGAATGTGCTGCTGGCCTTTACGGAATCCGGCGTCCTGCGTGCCCAGCCGCTGGCGACGAAAGCCCAGGTTGTGCCCGGCCTGCTCATCTATCGCTTTACCCACAGCGTGTATTATGCCAACAGTGAACAACTATCGAAAGAGATTCTGGAATTGGCCGACAACGCCCAGCCGCCTGTCCGCTGGATTTGCCTGGACGCATCCGCGGTGGGCGATGTGGATTATTCAGCGGCAGAGACCATGCGTTCCATTTTCCATGTGCTGCGAGACAAGGGCATCCGGCTGGTCGTGGCACAGGTCTTGGATGATGTCAAAGCCACAAGCCGCTACGACCTGGTGCAGTTGTTCGGCAGAGACGTCTTCTATGAGACGCTTGATGATGTGCTGAACGCGTATCAGGCGATTGAAAAGGAAAAAAACGAATAACACAGGGGCATATTGCCCGGCTCTGGGCGATGCAGATTAATTTTGGGCGGCTTGGGTGAATCGCTGATTCGTATCAAGTTTCGTTATCTCCATCCTGCTATCCGTGACAGTCCTATCTCTGCGAGCTGTTTTTGCTGACCATCGGGATTTGGGGGACTCCAGCGCAGAATTACCGGATTTAGATTGTAATCAGATTCCGTCATGTTACTATGTGCGGTGCATGTGGAAGGTTGTTTAGGTGATTTCAGTACCGTTTTTTTGCGAGGCCAAAAATGAAAATGTTAAACAACAGCAGTTTACGGACAATGGTGGCATTGTTAATGGTGATTCTTGGCGGCCTGCAGGCTCAAACCAATTATGCACCGCTTCAAAAACGGGCTTACAATGGTGCCTATGAAGGAGCCAATCTCAATCGTGTCGCGTTTCCCATTGGGGGGGTCGGCTCGGGGATGATTGCCCTGGAGGGTACCGGGGCGATCTCGCATGTCTCAGTCCGGCACCGGATGCAGTTTTTTAATGAGCCGTGTGCTTTTGCGGCGGTGTGTATTCAGGGCGAAAACGGCAATCTTGCCAAGGTGCTGGAAGGTCCCGTGCCTGCCTGGAAAATCTTTGGCCAGGGCGGTGCCGGCAACGGCAGCGGCAATACCACCTATGGCCTTCCGCGCTTTGAGAAGGCCTCGTTTCTGGCTCGTTTCCCCTTTGGAATTATTGAACTGGCCGACGGCGAAATGCCGGTCGATGTGCAGATTACCGGCTGGAATCCATTCATCCCGGGCAACGCCGATGATTCCTCATTGCCTGTCGGATCGCTCGAATATCAATTCACCAACAAAACCAGCAAGCCCGTTAAGGCGGTGTTTTCGTTCAATACCACCAATTTCATGTCGGTTGGCGGAGGCAACTCCATCAAGGCGATGAAAAATGGCTTTGTCCTCTGGCAGGATGGCTCGGCCGATAATCCTGAAAACGAGGGCGGATTTGCGATTTATACCAGCGACGATACGACGGTTGTGGACCATTGCTGGTTCAAGGGCGGCTGGTGGGATTCCATGACGCTGGCATGGGAAAATGTCGAGAAGGGGACTCTGATGGATAATCCGCCGGTGGACGGTTCGGCGCCGGGGGCGTCGCTATTTGTTCCCCTGACGCTTGAGCCAAACCAGTCACGGACGGTGCGGCTGATGATGAGCTGGTATGTCCCCAAGACCCGCCTGCGTCATGGGCAGGATGCCAAGGAAAATCCCGGGCCGGCGTTTGGCCGGAAACCCTCGACGGGAACAGCGGACGGTCAGCAGGATGTCAGTGGTTTTCTGGGGCAGGGGCTGGTCAATACCTTTGACCCGATGGGCGATGGCCTGACGGGAAGGCTGACCTCGCCGGAATTTAAACTCAGTCATAATTATATCCAGTTTCTGGTCGGCGGTGGTGGTCACGCGGGGCAGACCTGCATGAATTTAATTGTCGATGGCAAAGTCGTTCGGACTGCAACCGGCAAAAACAAGGAAACGCTGGAATGGACCACGTGGGATGTTGCCGAATTCAAGGGCAAACAAGCGAAAATTGAGATTATCGATGAAAACACCGAGGGCTGGGGGCATATCCTGGTCGATCAGATTATCCTGTGCCCCAAGCCGTTTGAGCAGGCCTCGCAAAGCGTCAATAATCCCGATGCTGTGGTGCTGCATGATTTCGAATCGGAAGCCTACAAGGATTGGATTGCCCAGGGACCGCCGGCACCGGAAAGCTGCGCCGAAGGAACCTGTGTGGAGGGAAGCTGCGGCAAACCGTCCACTTATTACTTCCCGTGGTATGCGTGCCATTTTGCTTCGCTGCAGGACGTCATCGATTACTGGACCATCAACTATGACCGGCTTCGCAGCCAGAGTGTGCTGTTCAAGGATGCATTTTATGATACGACTCTGTCGCCAGAAGTGGTCGAGGCGGTTGCCGCAAATCTGACGATTCTGAAATCGCCCACGGTGCTGCGTCAAACCGGCGGCAGGCTGTGGTGCTGGGAAGGCTGTTCGGATGGCAGCGGCTGCTGTCCGGGGTCATGCACCCATGTCTGGAATTATGCCCAGGCGACCTGTCATTTATTCCCCTCGCTGGAGCGGTCGCTGCGTGAGACGGAATTTTTCCAGAGTCAGAACGCCGAAGGCCATCAGACTTTCCGCTCGGCCTTACCGATTCGGCAGATTAAAAGCGGTTTCCACGCTGCCGCCGATGGGCAGCTTGGCGGGATTATGAAGGTCTATCGGGAATGGCGCATCTCGGGCGATACCTTCTGGATGAAGAAACTCTGGCCGCAGGTCAAACAGAGCCTGGATTACTGCATCAGCACCTGGGATCCGCGCGGCAAGGGCATTCTGGAAGAGCCGCATCATAATACCTACGATATCGAATACTGGGGGCCGGAGGGGCATTGCGGCAGCTTCTATCTGGGGGCGCTGACGGCGGCTATTGAGATGGGCAAGACCCTGAATGAAGACACGAGCCGCTATCAGCAACTTCTGGCTGATGGCCGCAAGTTCATGGAAACCCAGCTCTACGACGGCGAATACTTTTATCAGAAAATCCAGACCGAAGGCCTGACCAACACCTATCAGCCGCTATCTTACGCCGGCAACGGCAAGGGCTATCAGTCCATGATTGAGGCACTCAATCAGCAGGGGCCGAAATATCAATACGGCAAAGGCTGTCTGTCGGATGGGGTGCTGGGTTTCTGGATGGCTGACGTCTGCGGTCTCGATGGCGATATCGTTGACCCCGCCAAAGTCCGCAGCAATCTCAGTGCGATTCACAAGTATAAGTTCAAGCCAACCCTGATTGACCATGTCAACCCGCAGCGGCCCACCTATGCCATGGGGCATGAAGGCGGCCTGCTGCTGTGCACCTGGCCCAAGGGCGGGAAACTGTCCATCCCGTTTGTCTATAGCAACGAGGTCTGGACCGGCATCGAATACCAGGCGGCTTCGCACCTGATGCTTGAGGGCATGGTTGACAAGGGGCTGGATATCGTGCGTGCCTGCCGCGACCGATACGATGGAGCCATTCGCAATCCGTTCAATGAATATGAGTGCGGCCACTGGTACGGGCGTGCGCTATCCAGCTATGGCCTGATTCAGGGCTTGACCGGCGTGCGCTATGATGCGGTTACTCAGACGCTCTATATCGACTCCAGGGTCGGAAATAACTTCAAGAGCTTTCTGTCCACGGCCACCGGTTTTGGCTCGGTGGGCCTCAAAGACGGCAAGCCCTTTATCGACATGAAAATGGGTCGGCTGGATGCTCAGCACATCGTGATTTCCGGGAAGGAATATAAACCCTGATTCAGAATGATCTGTATAGCGCAGACGCTCTGATATAGTAGTACGCACGATGAAAATATCTCTTGCAGCGGATTTATTTTCATGGATAATAACCCCCGTGAAGGATAACTACGTACCATCATGTTCTGTCAGCAGGAGACCTTATTATCAGGGGGATGGAGGTGGTGCGTCCATCAGTCCCTTTACTCGTTATTGTCCTGCCGATGAATACCGCAGTATCCGGCTCTTCCCCCTCGCCCGTTCTTTTGACAGGCATCTATGAATATAAAACTAATTTCGCCCCGGATGACGCTTCGCCCCATGGATTCGGAATTCAAACGCCGGATGTCTCCGCCCCTGGGCCTGTTGGTCCTGGCCGCTCTGACACCGGCCGAACATACGGTTGTGTTCGAAGATGAGAATCTTGGCAAACTCCATCTGGATGACAGGCCGGACGTGGTTGGTATTACAGTCAATGTCGATACCTCCCATCGCGCCTATGCCATCGCCTCGCATTACCGCCAGCGAGATATTCCTGTTGTGCTGGGCGGCATCCATCCCAGTGCCAATCCGGATGAGGCTCAATTGCACTGTAACGCAGTCTGCATCGGGGAGGCGGAAACCCTCTGGCCCAAAATCCTTCAGGATGTTCAATCCCATAGTCTGCAGCCGCGGTATTACAATACTGAACCGGTCGATCTTGCCCGGACCCCGCTTCCGCGAACAGACATCATAAACCCCTCAGACTATTTATATACCAATATCCTCTGTACCAGCCGCGGCTGCCCGTTTCGCTGCGAGTTCTGCTACAACAGCAGCCCCTATATGCAGCATGATTTTCGCAACCGCCCGATTCCCCATGTGCTCAGCGAAATCCAGTCCATGAAGACCCGGCAGGTCATGTTCATTGATGATAACTTTATCGGCAATATCCGATGGACCCGTGAATTCATCAGGACGATAACCCCCCTGAAACTTGTCTGGCACGCTGCGGTGTCGGCCAATATCATACGACATCCGGACTTACTGGATGCCATGGCCGAATCCGGCTGCCGGAGTTTGTTTATCGGTTTTGAGTCCATTCATCATCACTCCATCCACAGCGTCAACAAGGTTCAGAATGACTGCAATCAATATGATACGATCATTCGTATGCTGCATGAACGCGGCATTATGGTCAACGCCAGCATGGTATTCGGACTGGACAGCGATACGCCTCAGACCTTCCCGGAAACGCTGGATTGGCTGGTTCGCAACAAGGTCGAAACGGTGACCGCTCATATCCTGACGCCCTATCCCGGTACAAAATTATTTCAGCGTTTTCAGGCGGAGGGACGCATCTTCGATACCGATTGGAGTCACTATAATACTTCTCATGTAGTGTATCGGCCCAGGAACATGACGCCGGAGGAACTATATCACGGCTACCTGTGGCTTTACAATCAATTCTATTCCACCACCAATATCCTCAGGCGTATGCCTGTCGATAAACGGATGAAGATTCCCTATCTGCTGTTTAACTTCGGCTATCGCAAGTTCGGGAAAGTCACGTCACTGGCAAGCCATTTTGGATTATTAAACAGCATGGGCAAACTGGCCCGCCAGCTGGGTTATGGGATTGAATAAGCCGTTCTTCATATGGCAGAGATTATTTGCCCAGGTACTCAATCGCTTTGAGCAGTGGTGCGTTGGAGACCTTGACCATTCCGCCCAGGGGCCTGTTCATCTCCTCGATCAGAAAGATGGCGCCGCCGACCGAGAGGGCGCAGACGGTCAGGGCTGCAATTGCTGTTTTATTGGATGGCGCCAGAAGTCCGAACGTTCCAAACAGCATCGTCAGCCAGAACAGCAGCACCACAATAAACGCCATCGGCAGCGACAACTGGGCCCGCTCAATCACCAGCCAGCGTGTTTGCAGCAAGTCCCGGCAAATCCCAATCGCCTCGGACTGAAACACCTTCTGCATATCATTCTGGGGGCTTAGTTCCCGGACTTTGGTAGCAACAAGCTCCATGGTGATGGGGGATTCTTCAAAGGCAATCATTTTTTTATCATCTTCCCGTTCGGGCCAAATCATCGTTGCTGTTCTAATCATCGAGCAGCGAAGTTCGTCCCGGATATCTTGTGTTGGGGGGCCGTACTGGGCCAGAATGCGATCCAGTACGATCAGATTTGCACTGCCCTCGGTGATGGCGTTATTCATGGCATCGAAAGAATCCTTGGCCGAACTGATCAAAAGCCCCAGCACCAGGGCGCTGAGGGTTGCAATCAAACCGGCTCCCATCTTGACGGCGTCCCGCGAATCGCCGCTGAGATGATGATCCGGCAGGGCTTTGCGCAGCAGTATCCCCGCGACCATTCCAGCAACGACACATAAAAACGCGATGATCCCCAATCCTGCCGCACTCATACTTTGATTCCTTTGATTTTGGTTATGAAAATAACATCGGTGTTATCTTTTTTAAACAAGGACTGTTTTCTGTCTTGTCATACGTTCTATTGTGCCGGAATGGTAATCATGGGGAGTTTGTCATTGCTTCCGGTCTCGGCGATCGTAAAGAAGAACATAACGGCGGTCAGTGCGCGCTTGGTTTTCAAATCGCCATCGTCAACCCAGAACCAGTGGTTGCGGTAACGTACGGCAACGAAGGCATTGGGCGACTTGTCTTTACCGCTGTGAATCCTTACCGGGTACTGCCGGTTGGCCGAATCCGTATTTTCTAAGGCCGGTACGGCGCGTTGGGCCTTCAAGTCCTCTTCCGGCACGTCCAGATAGCTGGAAAAGGCCTGCATGATTTGCAGCATCGATCGACTGCTGACCGCCAGTTCGTCATCCGCTCCGCGCATAGGTGAAAACGTGAGTGTAAATTTCTGCTGATCTTCCGGCATCTTGAGCAGCCGCCGGACCTCCCGAGCCTTTTCCGCGATCTCGGCCGGAATATCGTCGCGCCGGAAGAACATTACGCCGGTTGAGCCTCTGGCCTTATCGTTTTCCACACGCAAGCCGACCGCACCCGCCGACTGGATATCGCGCAGTAATTCCAGCACACGCAAAAAATCCGGATCCGCCTCACGCACGATACCTCCGGCCGTTGAGCGGTTGCGTACCCCGTTGAGTGACTCGACGGTCAGGCCCAGGATGAAATCCGCCGCATACCCCGATTGCAGCATGGCAAAAATATTCTTTGGATCAATCGGAGTGATCAATCCCCGCAGGAACTTTTCGCCGGTCATCGGCACATAGGTGATTGTGGGCCGGTCGGTGTAGATGGCCTGCCCACCAATGGAGGTGTAGTCGCCCGGGGCGGCTCTGTCTGAAGAAGCAATGCCGCTGACGGCGACGCCTGTTTGCAGGGAATACCCTGCGACAATGGAGGCCACATCCATGAATACCGGCAGGTCCATGTAACGCAGCTTAACAATGCTCAGCAGGGTCTGCTGTTTCCAGGAGTCCGCGATCGCCGTGCTGTAGTCGAAACGGTCCATGGTTACCGTCTGAGGTCCAATTGATTTGCATCCGGTCATGGCGGCAACAGCAAGCAGAATGCAAAGATGTCTTGTATTCATTTTAATCTCCTTTGGGCTTGAATGAACGACTCCACTGTCTAATGCATTTTATTTTCCATCCGGTACAGCGACATCCTGCCCCCAGCGTTTAGCCCACTGAAAGGTGGACCGGTATTTGGGTGTCGGGGCGCTGTCATTGTATTCAATCAGCCCCCAGCTTCCCCATTTACTCCAAGTGCCCACCGATGAAAAATGACAGAGCAAATCACCGCCGGCATCCTGCCAGGCCTGGTAATACCGGTCATATAGCAACCCCATCCACGGATGGGCGTTGGCCTGATGAAGCAGGGCGGTCAGCTTGTCGTTATTCTCCCCGCCACCGACGCCCACCAGATGCTGACCGGCCTCATACGCGATGAGCTTGAGTCCATGTTCATCAGCAATAGCTTTATTTTTTTTGATCCATTGGGTGCATTCAGGCAGGGCATGATTCTCAAGATGACTCAGAACTTGCTCCACATTCCACGTCGCAACGGTCGCGGCGTTGGGGTCGCTGTTGGGTGAGATGTTGAAGCTGATATACGGTGCAATCGCCAGCGCGTCAGCCTGTTTGAACGCTTCCTGAAACGTGACGACCTGCCGCGAGACATAATCATTGGCCGCCCATCCGGGAAGCACGCGGACTAATCGCTGTGTGCCGCCGAAGACCTCCTGCCAGATTTTGAAAATCTCCACCGACCTGAAGGCGGTGTATTGCCATGCCGCCTCCCAGGGCCGCTCCGGATGACCGAATCCCTTTGCCAGACCCTGCTGCTGGGCATAGCGATGCTGGGCAAAGATACCGTTCCAGACCTCGTTGGAATATTCCACATAAACTTTCAGTTCGGGATTGAGCCGCTGCCTGACTAATTTGGCAAAGTTCAGTACATATTCATCATCGGCTTTATGCGGCATACAGAACCACGGATCAGCCCCGAGCCGATTGGCCAGATCAATCAGGTATTCCAGGGCAATCCCTTTTTCGGAAAACGTCGCATCTTCCGGAACAGGGCGGTCTGACCACCGGACAATTTCCGAATTATTCGTGTGCATAAAATCCATAAACCGCACACAGGCCATCCCTTTCCATCGCGTCAGCAGGGCTGGATGCCACGGATTTTCCGCATAGTCTTTTTCAAATCCGGGCATAATCACGCGGATATTTTGGATATAGTCCGTCGGGTCGATTTCTTTCAGACGCAGCCAGATTGCCCCGCGTGCCGGCTCGACTTTCAGCGTCAATCGTCCCGGCCTCTGGTCGATAATCTGTCCGGCCCCCCACGCTTCAATCAGCCCCTGCCCCTCATACAGTACCGTATAATTCCCGCCGGGGTAATGGCCGCCATCGATGGTATTCAACGGTGTCTCGACCCAGCAGTTCGGCTCCAGCCGCTTGACCCAGCCGTGCTCATCCAGTTCCAGCGCCGGCCCCTTGCCCCACGACTGCTCCAGTTTCTGGCTGATCCACGGCCGCGACATCCGGAACACATCCACAAACGGCAGTTCCGTATTCCAGTCCGCCGGCCCGGCCAGATTGAAGCCTATTTTGGGGGACGGGGCAGTCTGACTCCAGACCGATGTGAAAGGAAAAACCAGGCACAAAGCCACGATAACGATTCGATATGACTCTGATAGATGTTTCACTAGCATATCCTTTCAATGTCGATATCCGTCAGACCATCCTGATTTGGTCGCAGCTAACGTTTGATTAAATCAGGTGAAATGCCGTCTGTCGCCCGCAGGGCAGATAACATTTGCCGTTGGCATCGATGCACACTTCCTGTTCGATGTTGATGCGGACGGATTCTTTTTGCCATGCAGCGGCAAGGCCTTCGCTGGACAGTTCCATCGAAAAACAGGTGTTGGGAATCAGTTTGACCTCGCCGCGGCTGCCAGTGTCTTTCTGCTCCCAGGGCAAACCGATGAGCGGGCCGGGTTCATGCAGCAGGCGACCGACGCTGTGCGAGAAAATCTTGGCAGCCTGAATCTTCTGCTCCTGAGCCTTGCTGAGCATGCGGGCCAGCAGTTGATTGCCGCTGAGGCCCTGGCCGCGAGTCATGACATCCATAAAAATATCCTGCAGACGATTGCTCTGGGCCAGGGTTGCTTTCAGTTCGTCCGGGGCATCGCTTTCGCCGGGACGAAGGATGTAGGCCCATTCCTGATGATCGCTGTTATAACGCAGGTACTTGATGCCTACATCACAGTGGATGGCATCCCCGGGGCGGAGGACTACATCTTCAGGCCCGTACTGGTCTTCTGCCTGCTGAGAACGAATTCGTCGAAAGTAAGGCAGGAATGCCAGATCCAGCCCCAGCGCGACGCAGCGGTTCCAGTAAATCCATCGCAGATCCGTGATGTGTGTTTCATTTGGCTTGATTTGTTCGGGGCTGTAAGTGTAGCGAATCATCTGGCGGCCAAGGGCAACAACGTCGGTATAGACTTCCAGTTCGCGGGGAGTCATTGACTGCATAAAGAAAGTGCAGGTCTTTTCGGCGCTGACCAGACGATTATGGAATTGCTTGGGGATGTTGGCCAGCAGGTCCCGGTGGCGGTTGACGGTCAGCCCGCCGGCACACCATGCCGTCGAGCCGATATTGATGCCGATACGCTGAGGATTGAACTGGGCCAGCAGTTTGTTGAGTTCGGTGTATTGAGCGGGTTCGCACTGGCCCTTATATGGCCATTCGTAGAGGTCTTTGGTGTCGGTGCCGGAGAGATTGAAGCGGCGGAT
>JBDKVE010000324.1:0-1753 GCA_039679345.1 Anaerohalosphaeraceae bacterium | reverse complement strand
GCTCGGGTCCAAACAGTGCGGTGACCGAGACGCCTTTCATTTCACTGAAAACATCGACGATGAATTGGCCTTCGCTGCTGCGAGCGGTGTGATTGGCGACGATGCCGACGTGTTTGCCTTCGAACAGACTTCGGTGAGTGCCAATCTGGTCTAGTCCAGTTCGGACGGGCGGTTGACAGACAGGTTGGGCGGCCAGAGACAGAGCGGCGAAAATCCCGACGATATTGAACATTATTTCAAACTCCTCAAAAAGTGGCTGCAGCAACAATCCGACTTGATTCATATTCGGCTTTCAGTATAATGACTGCCTGACAAAATGCCAATTAATTTCGAGAACAAACGATGACCCACGCGATTCGAGTTGCAGCAGCATCCATCGGTTTGGGGATTTTGGCCGGATGTTATGAAAAAGCCCCGACCGAGGTTCCCGTTTCCCCCAGGCAGGCGGAATCCGCACAAATACCGGCCCCGGACTTGTCGCAGATTGATACCCTTGTCCAGGGCGAAATCGCACAGAGGCATTTCCCCGGCGCCGTGGTGCTGGTGGGGCAGGGGGACAGGATCCTGTATTACAAAGCCTTCGGCAGCAGTGTCAGCCAGCCGTTCCAGGAGCATATGCAGCAGGATACGATTTTTGACATAGCCTCTCTGAGTAAACCCGTGGGGACTGCACCATCGATTCTCATTCTGGCCGACCGCGGGCAGATTCGTCTGGACGATGAGGTTGGCCAATATTTGCCTGCGTTTGCCTGCAATGGCAAGGAAAAGGTTCTGATTAAGCATCTTTTATCCCATACCTCCGGCCTGCCCGCCTATACCGATGCGGCAGCCATCAGCAGGGAATACGGTCCTGTCTGCCCGGATAAGGTGCTGGACACGATTTGTTCCCTCAAGGCCCTGAACGAGCCGGGGGCGACATTTCGTTATAGCTGCCTCGGTTATATTACACTGGGCAGGATTGTCGAAATTGTCTCCGGCCAGCCGCTGAATGCATTTGCCCGTGAAAATATCTTTGAGCCGCTGAATATGGCCGACACATGCTATAATCCACCCGTATCGCAGCGGGAGCGGATTGCAGCCACATCGCTGCAGGGGGATATCCTCCTGCGGGGCAGTGTACATGACCCGCTGGCGGGGCTGATGGGTGGCGTGTCCGGAAATGCCGGGATATTTTCGACGGCGCAGGATCTGGCCGCCTTTTGCCGGATGCTGCTCAATGACGGACAGGGTAGCGGCTGCCGAATACTTCGCAGTGAATCGGTGGCGTTATTGACGACCGAACAGGCCCTGGGCCGGGCCTATGGCTTTGATGTCAGCAGTTCGTATGCCGGAATGAAAGGGGACTACCCCAATCCGAAAGCCTTCTGCCACAGCGGCTATACCGGGACGTCCATCGTCTGCGATCCGGATGCGAAAGTGTTTATCATCATCCTGACCAACCGGGTTCATCCCGATGACAAAGGCTCCGTTGGGCCGGTACGCACACAAATCGCCACTGTTGTTGGTCAATGGGTCAAGGGACAAGACCCTGATATTGCTGAATAATAAATTAAAGCAATAGTCCTGATAAAAAGGAATGCAGGCTGCGATCAAAAACCACGCAGCCTGCATAACATGCCCTACAGTTTTTGGTATAGAGCTTTTAAAATGTTTACAGATTTCTACCGACGACGCCTAATCAGGGCCAGACCGCCCAGGCCAAGCAACGCCATGGTTGCCGGTTCGGGAACAACGCCAACGGTGTAGAAATTGA
>JBDKVE010000323.1:0-3096 GCA_039679345.1 Anaerohalosphaeraceae bacterium | reverse complement strand
CGTGGATGTCGCTCAAAAAAAAACGGTAGCCCTCGCGGAAATGGTGGCGGCCCCCGCTGAGCAGCCGACCTGGCCCCGCTGGAAAGGCGTTCTACAGGACAATATCAGCACCGAGACCGGCCTGATGAAGAAATGGCCCGAGCAGGGACCTGCGATGCTCTGGCAATATGAAGGCCTGGGCGAAGGCTTTGCCTCCGTCAGTGTTGCCGACGGCAGGATTTACACCGTGGGAATGGCTAATAAAGAAGGCTTTTTGACCTGCCTGGATATGAACGGCAAGCTGGTGTGGAAAGTATCCTACGGGCCGGAATGGTCCGGGTCTGTGCCGGGTGTCCGCGGGACACCAACACTGGATAATGGTAAAGTCTATGTTATCAGCGGCGTAGGGCGGGTGCTTTGCTTTAATGCCGCCGATGGTAAGGAAATCTGGCAGAAAGACCCCTTCACCGAATTCGGCGGCAAATACGGCATCTGGGGCATTGCTGAATCGGCGGTCATCGATGGTGATGCACTGTTTTTTGTTGTCGGCGGTTCCAAGGCCACGATGGTTGCCCTGAATAAAAACACCGGAGACACTCTTTGGGCCAGCGACAGCATCGGCGATACCAGTTCTTATTGCACACCGCTATTGGTCAATCATGGCGGCAGAAAAATCCTGACCATGCTGACGGCGGACCATATTGTTGGGGTCGATGCCGCCAATGGAAAAATCCTCTGGACGGTGGCGGTGACGGATTTTGCAAAGCGAAGTTCTCAAATCAATCCCAATACTCCCGTGTCACGGGATGGGATGATTTTTTATACCAGCGGATACGACCAGGGTGCGATCATGCTCAAGCTCAATGCTGACGGCACCGCGGTGGAAACCCTCTGGACCAATCCGGAATTTGACAATCACCACGGCTCGGTAGTCCTGCTGGGCGATTATCTGTATGGTCCCAACTGGAAGGACAACGGCAACGGCGACTGGCTGTGCGTGGACTGGAAGACCGGCAAGACTGTCTATGCCACCCACTGGGAAAACAAAGGCTCCCTGACCTGTGCCGAAGGAATGCTTTACTGCTACGAAGAAAAGAATGGCAATGTTGCCTTAGTCAAAGCCGACCCGGCCGGATTTACTCCCATCAGCACGTTTAAAGTGCCCGCCGGCGAAGGCCCGCACTGGGGGCACCCGGTGATTTGCGGCAAACGGCTGTATATCCGCCATGGCGATGTCCTGATGGTGTATGATATCGCGGCCAAATAATATCCGAACGGAATGAAATAATGGGCAGTGTGATTTTCTGTCAATGTAAGAAGGCTGCGATTGTCCCGGATGCCGTCCGTGGTGCACTGGCCGAGTGGTTCCAGCACAATTCAATTGCCTGTGAGGTGGTCGAGGATTTGTGCGGACTGGCGGCCAATCATGATGAGCGACTGTCGCAGTGGGCGCAGCAGGATGGCCTGATTGTGGTTGCCTGTTACGAGCGGGCGGTGCGATGGCTGTTTGCTCTGGCGGGGGCGGATCTGAAAAACGTTGTTCGCGTGTTCAATCAGCGTGTGCAGGCTTCGCAGGAGATTTTATCGCAGTTGACTGAGTTGAATTTGCCAACCGGGCAGCAAACAACGAGTGCCCCCGGGGAGTGGGTGCCGTGGTTTCCGGTCATCGATTACAGTCGCTGTGTCAATTGCCGACAGTGTTATAATTTCTGCCTGTTCGGTGTTTATACTGTGGACGCGGCCGGCAAGGTGCAGGTGACCAAGCCTGCCAACTGCAAGACGGGCTGTCCGGCCTGTGCCCGGGTCTGTCCTTCGGCGGCGATTATCTTTGCCAAATATACTGAAAGCCCGTTTAACGGCGATGCGGTGGATGAACAAAAGCTGGCGCAATTGCGGCAGTCCAAGGATTTTAAGAATATGTCTCCCGAGATGCTACAGCGGCTGATAAGAGCCCGCATGGGCCTGAAAGCCGACACGAACATGACGAATAAGATGCATGGCTAATAAAACACTACAACCCGCAGTTGTTCTGGTGGCTGACCGTACGCTCAGTGCCCGGTATCGCGTTTTGTTTGAGGGCATTTTTGCCACGATGCAGACGACGCAGGTGCCCGAGCCGGCGATGCGGTATTTTGTTGCTCCCCCGGCCCACACGGATGGGCAGGGGCGGGCGTTAACGGCACCGCTGGGGTTGCGGCGGATGGAAGCGTCGCTGGTCGAGACGCTGGGACTCAAGCCCGAGGATGTGGTCTGCACGACGCCGGAAAAATTAGAGAGTCTGCTGGGGCCGTGGACGAAAGTTGTTGCCGTCAGCTCCAGTGATCCGCTGGGGATGGGGATGAGCAATACTACCACAACCAATTTCTGGTCGGGGGAACTGTATACGCGCCGTTGGACGCGGCAACTGCTGGAGCAGATTGGGCGGGCCAAAGGCAAATACAAATTTACCGTTGTTGGCGGCGGGGCGGGGGCGTGGCAATGGAAGCGGTATGAGGACGCGACGGCGGCTGCGGTATTGGATGTGATTTATGAGGGCTATTTTGAGGGATCCGGGCCAGGCCTGTTTCGGGACATTCTGGATGGCAAGTCGGTGCTGCCTTATGTCTGCTGTGACAAAACCTGTGCTGATGGGATTCGCCCGATTCGCAGTGCTTCGCTGATGGGAATTGTGGAATTATCGCGAGGGTGCGGACGCGGATGCAAGTTCTGCACCATTGCTGCCAAAAAGATGGAACACTTGTCGCCGGACATTATCTTATCGGATTTGCAGACCAATGTTGCCGGGGGAGTCTGTTCGGCGGTCAGCGGTAGTGAGGATTTTTTCCGCTATGGCGCCGAAGGTGTCCGGCCGGAGTTTGAAAAGCTGCGCGGCCTGCTGGAACAGATGCGGCAGATTCGCGGCCTGTCGTTTATGCAGTTGGACCACGCTAATATATCGAGTGTTGCCCAGATGACCGACGACCAGTTGCAGGAAATCCGCAGGTTGCTGACGTGGGAAAAACCGACTGATTTCCTGTGGGTCAATATGGGAGCGGAGTGTGCCAATGGGCATCTGGTGGCGGCCAACTGCCCGGGCAAGCTGGCGCCGTTTCGTGCGGAGGATTGGGAAGAACTGCT
>JBDKVE010000322.1:0-8659 GCA_039679345.1 Anaerohalosphaeraceae bacterium | reverse complement strand
TATCTGTGGCATGGGCGCCATGCCTACAAGCTTATCCCGCTGTGTGAACAGTTTGATGTCAAAATTGTCGCGTATCTTCGCAGGCAGGATGATTTGCTGATGAGCCGGTATAATCAGCATATTAAAGTCACCGGCGAGCCGTTTCAAAATGTGCTTTATTTTTTCCCAAAAGTGGAACATGCCATGAATTATGAACTGGTCCTGGGACGCTGGGAAAAACAATTCGGCCGGGATGCAATCCGGGTACGCCCGTATGAAAAGCAGCAATTTCACGGCCAGAACATATTCGGCGATTTTCTGCATCATATTCTGGGATTGGAATTGACAGCGGAGTACCGGCTGCCCAAAAAAGATATTAATCCAAGGTTGTCGCGAAGTGCCATGGCTTATATCCAGCTCATGCATGGCCTGAACCTGATCGGAGACATGCGAGACAGGCTCATTGGGGTGTTGCTGAAATATTCGATCACTGCCGGGCAGGAATCCGAAGACAAATCTGATAAACATGGTTTATTGTCACCCCGGGAACGTCTGACTGTCATTGATAAGTATGCCAGAATCAATGAAAAGGTAGCGCGCACCTACCTGGGACGCGAAGATGGCCGCCTGTTTTATGATGCATTGCCCGATCCGCAACAGGAGTATGTGCCTTATGCCGGTTTATCGGGTGAAACAGCCGGCGAAATAACGACGTTTATTCGGCGGATTGATCCGGATTTATATCAATCCATTAATCGTGCACTTGCCTGTACGATACAGTCGGTTAGCGACGAAAAGAAACAATCCCTGAATCTGCTGTCGGATTTTGAATCGGTCCGTGCAGCCTGCCGAACTGGAACGGCCGAAACGGCAACGCAGCGTTCTGCCAATCCAAGTGATATATCGCAGGCAAAGACGGGGAAGCATCCTGTGGCGCATACGATACGGCGATGGAAGGGCTCTATGTATTACGCCTGGATGCTGCTGGTACAATACTGCAAGGCCAGACATCGCTGGACCCGGAATAAAAAGGAGAAACTGTAATGAACCGGGCCGGGCAGAGAAAAGTTGTACTGGTTTTGGGGATGCATCGTTCGGGGACCTCCGCTTTGATGGCCGGCATTCATTATGCATTGGATATTCCGCTGGCAATCGAGAAAAATCATGCGGGCAAGGATAATCCCAAAGGCTTCTTTGAGAATTCGGATATTGTACAACTCAATGATCGACTGTTAAGCTGTTGCGGAGCCTCATGGGATAAGATTGGGGCCTGCCTGACGCTGGATGCCGAATCGCCGGAGTATAAGGAGTATCGCAGACAGGCGATTGGGCTGCTGAATACATATTTCGAGGATTGCCTGATTTGGGGGATGAAGGATCCGCGGTTTTCTGTTTTGCTGCCGTTTTGGGAAGAGGTGCTCCGGGAATTTGGGGCGGAGGTTTATCGGATGATTGCCCTGCGTCACCCGCTGGAGGTGGCGTTGTCGCAGCAGGCTCGCCATCGGGATTTCCCGGATATTCATCTGGCCGGAGGCGAACTGGCCTATACGCTGAATCTGTGGTACTGGTATAATGTCCGGCTGCTGAGGGATTTACACGACGACAGGAACTGGATTGTCGGTTTTGATGAGTTGCTGGCTCATCCGGATGTGATCCTGAAGCACTTTGCGCAGATTCTGGATATGCAGGTTCTGCCCGGCAAGCTGGAGAACTATAGCGGACAGTTCCTGGAGAAAGAACTCAAAAAACACAACATCAGCCGCATGGAAATTGGGCCGTTTCAGAATCATTATGCTCACGTTTTTACCCTGTATGAACGATTAAAGACGTATGGGAAAGGCGGACCCTTGGCGGTGGCGGATGTGTCTCGATTGCTTATGGGTTTGCCGGATGAGCAGTTACTCCAAAGCTGGATCCTGCCGATGTACGCGCATGTCGATACGCTGAAATCACGATTACAGGAAAGCCGAAACGGTCTTGCCGCGGCAAAATCTCATATTCAGTCTCTTCAACAGGCGGATGTCCAAAAAGAACATCGCAATGTCGAACTTCAGGCAATGCTTCAGGATAAAACAAAGGCACTCGCCGAGTCGCAGGGAATAGCTGCCGGCCTGATGCAGAGAGTTGAAGATTGTCGCAGGGAATTGTCGCAGGTCAGTGCTTCAAGAGATGAACTTCGGATACAACTCACTGCTGCCGGGGAGGAATTGAGTCAAGCCAGGGAGCAGGTCGCATCGGGTTTATCTCAAATTCAATGTCTCCGGGCGGATATGGCTCAAAAAGATAAAACGGTCATTGAGCTGAAGGCTGCGGTTGATAAGACGATGCAGGACCTTGTTGCGGCTCAGAGCACATTGCACTGGCAGCAGAAGAATAATCTCAGGCTGAAAGCGGAACTCGACCGCAACAATCAGGCGCTGGCTGAGGCTCAAACGAAAATAGTTCAAAAAGACCGGGCGAATGCCGAACTGGAATCGGCGATTCGTCTGAAGGCAGAAGCTCTTAATGAGGCTCTTAGCCGGATCGAGCTGGCGGAACGCGACATTGCCCAATATCGCGAAGGACTATGCCAGCTTGAGGCGTTAAGGGATGCTGTTCAGGGGCAGGCGGATACGCTTCGACAGCAGGTGATTGAGGTTTCACAGCAGAATGAACAGGCTTTATCTCGCATACAGGGACTTCAGGATGAGCTCGGGCTGAAGGAAAAGGCCGTCGCTGAACTGAATGCTGCAATTGAGAGCAAAACCAAATCGCTTGACGATGCCCGGCATGAGATGGAACAAAAAATGCAGGAGATTGCCCGTTATCGTTCGGAGCTGTATGAAGTTTATACGTCCGGGTCGTGGCGGTATACGGTGTGGTTCAGAAAAATCAGACGGGTATTCAAATAATCGGCTTGTATTCCGGGGACATGAATGATGGAGAACAGAATAGTGGAGCAGAATACAACAAAAGAAGCATTGATTGAAAAAATGGCCGAGCTTCAGGGGCTTGTCAAGGACATTCCTCAGTTGAAGGATGCGGAGTTTAATGAAGTCGCAGCGGCGTGGCAGGGGCTGGTCGACAGCCTGAAGGATGCGGTGTTTGATCCCAATCCGCGAAATAAACTGCCGCGTCTGGATTTTGAATATGGCTGGGGTGCCCAGTCGATTCAGTTTATGATCGATTGTATTCCCGAGTTCCATGCAATTTTAAAGCAATATTACAAACGCAAAGATGAATTGAAACTGCTGGATGTCGGGGCTGGCTCCGGTGCGGGAAGCAATGTTATTACGCTGCTGCACTCCGATCATTATATTTATTCGAAAATTCATGTGGATGCCGTGGATAATACCCCGGTCCGGCAGCGATGGGTAAAAACGATGTATCCTAAGATTAATTACATGGTGGCGGACTTGTTCGATTTGCCGGATAAACAATGGGATTTTGTTTTCTGCAATGCAGTCATTGAACATGTTCCCGAGCCGCGAAAATTCTGTGAGCATCTGGTTCGCGTCTGCCGGGGATTTGCATTCATTCTGGCGCCGTATAAGGAAATGAATCGAATCCCATCGCATGTCAATACGATTGACGAAACGCTGTTCAAAGGATTTAAGATGGCTTCTTTTCGTGTGTTTGGCAGCATGGCCTGGCATCCCGGAATTCCGGCGGACAAGTGTTTTCTGGCCGTCATCGACTGTCGAAAATGGAGCCAGCAATTACGCAATGCGGCGAAGGATCAGATTCAGAAATATTGGAAATAAATGATGTTGTTATGAACGGTTCGGGACATAATAAAAGCAGAATTGATTTTCTGGTTGCAGGTGTTCAAAAAGCAGGGACAACGGCCCTTTTCTCCTATCTCAATCAGCATCCGGAAATCTATATACCTGAACAGAAAGAGCTTCATTTTTTTGATACTGAGGAATACTTTCAAAATCAGTCGGTGGATTATTCCGTCTATCACCGCCAATTTACCCCGGACTCATTCCAAACAATGATGGGCGAAGTAACGCCGATTTATATCTATTGGTCGAATTCCATGAAACGCATCCGGGAGTATAATCCCCAGATCAAAGTCATTGTTATCCTGCGGAATCCAATCACACGGGCATACTCCCACTGGAATATGGAAACAGGCAGGGGGGCGGACCATGTTTCTTTTTTTGAGGCGATTACCACCGAAAAGCTGAGGCTGAGCCAGGCCAGGCCTTTGCAGCACCGTGTGTATTCTTATGTGGATCGCGGTTTTTATGTAGAGCAATTACGTCGGGTCTGGAGCTATTTCCCTGTTCATCGTACCCTGATTCTGAGGCACGAGGACCTGCGAAACAATCCGCAGGCAGTAATGGATCGGGTATTTCAATTTCTTGGGATGGCAAATCCGATCAATATCGAACCGAGACTGGAACGCAAAGGGATCTATTCCGAGCCCATGACCACTGAGGCGTGGAATTATCTCCGGCAGCTTTATGAACAGGAAATCAATCAGTTGGAACAAATGTTAAAATGGAATTGCGGTAACTGGCTCGAATATGACAAGATAGGATGTACCTGATGGAGAGGTTAAATTCATCTTTGCATGGGATAATTTGTGAGTTAATAAAGCCATGATCGATATCTTGCTGGCGACATATCAGTCCGCCCGGTTTATTCATGCGACGCTGGATTCTATCCTGCAGCAGGATAATCAGGACTGGCGGCTTGTGATTCGGGATGGCGGGTCCGAGGACAACACGCAGGAAATAATCCGGTCCTGGCAGCATCGTTATCCTGATAAAATCCGGGTCATCCCTTCGCAGGGACGAAGTTGTGCCTGTGAGAATTTTTCCGCACTTCTGTCCGCCAGTACCGCTCCTTATATGATGTTCTGTGACCATGATGATGTCTGGTTTCCCGATAAAATCAGCAAGACATTTTCAGCGATGCAGGCTGCTGAGCGGCAATATCGCCCTGATGTACCTTTGCTGGTGTTTACGGATATGCAGGTCGTCGATGAGCGGCTGTCGGTTCTCGATGCCTCCTATTTTGCTTATCAGCATCTCAATCCGGATCGTATCCTGATGCGTCATCTGCTGGTCCAGAATATTCCCTGCGGCTGCACGATGATGATCAACCGGAAGCTGGCCGATTCCTGCGGCCCGATTCCCTCTGAGGCGGTGATGCATGACCACTGGTTGTCCCTGCTGGCGGCGACAGTGGGCAGGATTGTTTATCTTTCTGAACCCACTATGAAATATCGACAGCATGATCAGAATATTTACGGGGCAAGGCGATATGGATGGGACTATCTTGTCAAAAGAAGCGTCGCCGGCCCGACCGTCGCGCGGCAGAGGTTTTATCAGAATGTCAGGCAGGCGAAGGTCTTTGTGCAGCGTTATGGGGATTTATTGGATTTGCGGGATCGAGAAATAATTGAAGATTTTGCCCTGCTGGACGAGCTGGGCTGGTTTGACCGGCGGCGTGTCCTGCTGCGTCATAAGCTCTTTAAATCCGGATGGTTACGAAATATCATCACAATGTTGATTGTATAGCCGGACAATTGATGGTATGATAGCCGCCTATGTTAAAAATGAGTCCATTGGAGTGTCGGTCCGCCAAGACGCTTGCGGGTAGAAAGATTGCTTTGGTTTGCGACTGGCTGACGGGGATGCGGGGCGGGGAAAAATGCCTGAAGGCCATCTGCGATGTGTTTCCCAAGGCAGATATCTATACTCTGGTCTATTACCCGCAGCATTTCCATGGGGCCTTTGACAATCACAAAATCCGGACCAGTTTTATCCAAAGACTTCCCGGCAACGAAAGAACATTCCGGCATTATTTGCCATTGTTCCCCCGGGCTATTGAGTCTTTTGATTTTAATCCTTATGATCTCGTTGTGAGTTTCAGTCATTGTGTAGCCAAGGGGGTTCAAACCCGGCCGCAGATTCCACATATCTGTTACTGCCATACGCCGGCGAGGTATGTCTGGGATATGCAGAGCCACTATACCGCGAATATGGGATTTATTAAAAAGCGAATCGTCTCGCAGATGCTGGCGCGATTAAAACCCTGGGATATTGCCTCGGCCGGACGGGTGAACTACTATATTGCCAACAGCTATCACATTCAGCAGCGAATCAAACGCTGCTATAATCAGGATTCGCAGGTCATTTATCCGCCGGTGGATGTCAACCGGTTTCAGATGTCAACCACCTCCGACGGGTATTATTTGGTTTTGTCGGCATGGGTTCCCTATAAGCGCGTCGATGTTGCAATCCAGGCGTTCAGCGGCTCAAAGAGAAAATTGTTCATTGCCGGGCGTGGGCCTGAATCCGACCGCTTGAAACAATGCCGTCTGCCGAATGTGGAATTTGTTGACAATCCCGATGATGCGATGGTCGAGCAGCTTCTGGCCAATTGCAGGGCGTTGATATTTCCGGGGCAGGAGGATTTCGGGATTGTCCCGCTGGAGGCCCAGGCCTGTGGCAAGCCTGTGATTGCTTATGGTGCGGGGGGGGCGCTGGAAACCGTCATTGGTATCGATTCTGCCGATAGTCACCGGGCGACAGGCATTTTGTATGATGATCCATCACCGCGTTCGCTGTTGAATGCCGTCGAACGATTTGAGCAGATCGAAGACCGGTTTTTGCCGGAAAACTGTCGCCAAAATGCCCAACGATTTAATGCCGAGCGCTATCAGACCCAAATGCTTCAATTTATTGAGACGGTGTGGGACGCCTGGCAGTAAGCTGGTAGATGTCAATCGCCTGATCCACGGATTCAATCCCCGTTTCCAGTTTTGGAGCATTGGTCGGAAGAAATACCGCATCATCGGAATTTTTTCGCACGATAAAATAATCCGCCTCAATCGGACGCCGTCGTATTTTGTACGTCCTCTGAGCATAGAATCCAATGCGATTGTCAAATACGCCCAGCCTTGTATCCTGCGGTGTGTTTTTGTTCAGCCATATCCCGAGAGCTTTATAATGAGCCTTGTCGGCATGAGCGGGGCGAATCAGCTTGGGTATAAAAACGGCAATAGCGATCATGATAAACACTGAGGCAATCCTGCGGCGTTTGTCTATGTCTCGGGTGCAGCGTCTTGCGAGAAGGGCGACGCCCTTACAGCACCATGCCATCGAAAAGATAACAAACGGCATAATGTGCCGATGGCTGATGTACTCGGCATAGCAATAAAGCCACATCAGCAGGCCAAACCAGACGACCAGAAATATCGTCAGTACCTGGTCGTGCATATCCAATTTGGAGAATCGCCTGAGCTTGTAATATATCGTTGCGGAAATCGGCACAATCAACAGGTAAATGACATTGGCTATTTTATCGACAAAGCGCAGCAGTCCTTTGAAGATATCCGGCAGAAGACCGCACCGGACAGGCTGCCGCAGGGCGTTGTCTGAATTTTTTATGGTCTCGGATACGGGGGCTGTTTGCTGTGCCTGAACCGTTTTATCGCGGTTGCTGTTGAGTATTTTCTTGGGAAGCAGCGATCCTTTATAGACCATATAGGGGGCCGCAAACAGGGCTGCCGCCAGTATCATCATCAGCAGGCATTTCAATGCGGGGACTCGCTGCCGGGGTTTTTGCAGCAGGTGTAACATAAAATAAAAACCCGCCACAATGACGACAAAGGCGCCTTCCGGGCGAATCAGGTAAGCCAATCCGCTGGCAATCCCGGACAGGATGAAGCACAGCGGTTTATACGTTCGGATTCCATCCATATACAGCAATAAAGCCGTTGCCATGAACATCAGGCACGGCCAGTCGCTCAAGGCATCGCCGCCGTTTTCCGCATACACCGGAATCAGCAGCACAAGGAATGCATGAATGAGTGCTGTTTTAGGCGGGCCGAATCGGCCAAACAGGCGATATAAAACAGCCAGCGTGATGATTTTACATATTCCAGTGACCAGTTGGCCGGACAGGATTTGCTGTTCGAGGGTGAGGTTCTCGGTCCACAGTCCCATGCATTTTTGGGCGACCCATACCAAAGTCGGATACCCCGGATGCTGATCGTAAGTCCGGATAGCCGTACCCGGGTTCGTATGTAACTGGTCCGAGAATTCAAGAAATGTCACCGCATCGTTTGAAATGCACCGTGACGTTGCTGTTTTAAAGATCCCCAGCATCACAGCGGCAATGATCAAAAACAGAAATGGTTTATGAATCCATTTAATAGGCATTGGGGTCCTTGAACAGATGGAAAAAAGTCCGCAGCAGGATAATCAGGTCCAGCCCCAGAGACCAGTTCTGAATATAATATAAGTCGTATTGGACGCGTTTTCTGATGGAGGTGTTTCCCCGATAGCCGTGAATCTGGGCCCAGCCGGTCATCCCGGATTTGACGCGATGGCGCAGCATGTATTTTTTATATTCTTCCGAAAACTTTTCCACATACTCCGGCTGTTCGGGCCGCGGGCCGACAAGGCTCATGTCGCCCTTGAGTACATTAAAAAGCTGAGGCAGTTCATCCAGACTGGTCGAGCGAAGAAACGTTCCCAGCCGTGTTCGTCTCGGGTCATCCTTGATTGTCCACGAGGCCTGTTCCACGGTTCCTTCCCGCATCGTCCTGAATTTGATAATACGGAATGCTGTCTGGTTCATGCCTACACGCTGGTGTTTATAAAAAACGGGGCCTTTGCTGGTGAATTTAATCAGGAGTGCAATCAGCAGCACAAGGAATGCATGAATGAGTGCTGTT
>JBDKVE010000321.1:0-17676 GCA_039679345.1 Anaerohalosphaeraceae bacterium | reverse complement strand
CAGGAAACTCCCCCTGCATCAGAATCTGGACCATATTCAGCCGGGCCGGGTGTGCCATCACCTTCAAACACTCGGCCGCCTCGTGCAGTTGCTCTTCGTTGAGCATTTTGTAATCGTTTTGTAATTCAGGACTCATATTGACCTCTAATAAGCTTTTTTATCTATACGTATCAATATGTCGAAAGTTCTCGATGTGTAGATGTGGAAATTCAAAAAAATTATAAATCTATATATGATAATATTTTATGGATTGTTTATATGAAATCAATCTCGACGGCTGACCCGGATTTCCAAGACCTTCCGGCTGGCCTGGCCCACCCGGCACAATCCCGCCCGGCGGATCGGAGCCACCCACAGTATCCCCGTCTGGTCGGCAATCACAAAGACCTGCTTTCGTAAGGCCGCATCGGTTTGCGAATGGGTCAAAAACCGGCTGACCCGCTTGGGACTGGTCATCCCCATCGGCACAAATCGGTCCCCGTCGGTGCGAGGTCGGGCGATGACCGGCAAAGCCAGTTGGTCCATGTCGAACCACTGGATACTCGCATCATTGCTGGCCACAAAGTCCTCCAACTCCCCCGGCCCAAGGTCGAAGCATCGCGTCTCAATCAGCCACGGCCCAAACGGAACCCGACCCTCTTGCGGAATCGCAATTTCCTTGATTGGCAAGCAGGTTTCTTTGTGGTCTCGCTTGACAAACAGCAGGGCATCACCTTCCCGCCTTACCCGACATCCTCCCGGCAGGTCAATCTGCTGTGACTGGGTCTGCCCCGCAAGAGCAAAGACCTGCTGATAATGCGGCTCGCTCAAATCCCGCCGCCCGCATCCCAGCACATCATAGACCCTGCCGAGCAGCTCGCCGCCAACAAACGGCCCGCTGTCGGCAATTGCCTTTACCCGAAACGAAACCGCCCCCTCGGTCGCCTCGACCACGGCCTCGCGCCACAAGCTATCGACGCGCTCTTCCAGACGCGATTGCATCGCCGCCGCCGACCGGTGCAATTGCTCCAGCTTCGATACTACATCCCCGCAGCCCTCTTCCCGCAGGCAGGGCAGCAGGCGATGCCGCACCCAGTTCCTGTGAAAGCCCACATCCGCATTGCTCAGGTCCTCGCGCCATCGCAGACCCTGCGAAGTGCAGTAAGCCACGATCTCCGCACGACGGATCCCCAGCAGGGGGCGTATCCAGTGCAGGCCGTTGCGCTGTGCGGCGGGCCGAATCCCGACCAGCCCGCCAAAGGCCGTCCCGCGGAGCAGCCGCATGAGCAGGGTCTCGATCAGGTCGTCTTTGTGATGGCCCGTAGCTATCGTCTGGCAATCTGCCTGGCGGGCCATCTCCTCCAGAGCCGCAAGCCGCAGGCCCCGTCCGGCGGTCTCTATCGAAAGGCGATTGATCTTTGCATAACCCTTGACATCCACACTGCGTGTCAGCACCGGGATGCCCAACTGGGCCGCAAGCCCTTCGACGAAACGCTGGTCGGCATCGGAGTCGGCCCCGCGAAGCTGATGATTGACATGCCCGCAGACGACCGGCCATTGCCCCCCGAGCCGCCGGCGATGAGCCAGCAGCAGGTGTAGCAGGGCCACCGAGTCGGCCCCGCCGGAGACCGCCGCCAGAATGCCGCCCTGACTTAATACAGGACTTGGAATATCCACTACTAATTCAGTCATCATCCACCAACAAAAAAGGCCTGAGACAAAATCCCAGGCCCTGATATTACCCTTGGTCCACGGCTATTTCTTCAATACATCCGTGGCTTCTTCTTTCAGCGAAGGATCCGCCTGAGACAACTGGAGAATGCGCTGACGGGCATAGTCGGTGTTGTCTTCATAGCGAGCCTCTTTCTGCACGGCCAGTTTGTACAGCGCCAGGGCTTCCTTACGCATCTTGAGCTTCTGGTCCAGCACGTATGCCGCACGATAGCGAGCGGGGAAGCTGGTCTTTTCGTTCCACTGGAAGCACCGCTGATACATCACCGCGGCCAGTTCGTAATCCTTGAAGTGTTCATAGATGCGGCCGGCGCGGAAGGCGGCTTCGTCAATGCGGGTGCTGTTGGGGAACTCTTTCATCAACTGGTTATACAACTGCAGCGACTGGCGGAGCTTGGCCGAGTCGGTGATGATGAAGTAGCCGCCCGCTTCCATATACAGCTTCTGGGCCTGCTTGTACACGGCTTCGGCGCCTTCGACGGTCTCGGTGGCGCTCATCTCCTGCGTGACATATTCGCCGGGCACCAGATAGCGGTACTGGGCCATCTGACGCAGGGTGGTCAGTTCATTCTCGGCCCAGCGGCGTTTCATCGCGTTGCCGGTGGTCTGATAATAGGCAATCATTTCCTGCAGGGCGGCCTGATAGCCGGTCCGTGCCGCGGCCACCTGCTCGACCATATCCACTTCCCCGGCGTTGGGGGTCAGAACACCCTGATCGGCCATGGTCTGCTCCTGCGGGGTTAATATCAGATGTTCATCGTCGATTTTAGGGTTGGAACAGCCCACCAGGGCGGTCACCACCAACAGGGCCAGTCCGGCCGTTATAAATAGTCTTGGCATATTGTGTAACTCCTTTCGCTGTATCAATTTAACGTTAATTCAATCCATTTGTCGAAGCCTGAAATTGGCTTCGTTTCGTTTTTTTCCATGCCGGAGGGAGATAAAACACCATCTCCGCCCAAAGCAAAGGTATATATCGGCAAAACAGGCAAACTTTGCCCAAAAATTTCGCCCGACACCGACCTGTCAGAATACCATCTTCGGTGGTGCTGTCAATGGCAAAGAGCTGCCAGATGCCAGTCGCCAGCTTACAAATTGGGTTTGTTTCGTTGAAAAGTAAAAAGGTAAACGGCAAAGGGCAAAAGTATGGAATCCGCCGGGGGCGGAGACTGATTTACCCTCAAGCACGGAGGCTTGAGCTACGTTGAAATTGGGTTTGTTTTCTGCGGAGAACCTCATTTTCAGGTCAAAATTGGGGGAATTGGCTTTGTTTTGCAAAATCTTATTTTTTGCCTCAGAGAGCACAGAGGTATAAGAGAATACAAAATTGGGTTCGTTTGGTTGTTTCATGATTGCTCCTTCTGTAGGCCATTAATCAATTCATAATAGCTCTATTATAGCTCTTATATTCCTTCTGCCTGTTTTTCTGAGCAGGCCCTATATATATGTCGGATGGGGAGGAAAGATTGCTAACAATTTTAGAAATATTATAAAAAAGAATGTAAGGATACATGGATACAAGGATACAGGAATACAGAATTTAGGTATACAGGTATACAAGTATGCAGGGGGAGTTAAAACAGTGAAGAATGTGCGATATACTCCGGTTTATTTTTGACATTTAAGGTTAAATTGGGTAGAATGTGAGTTGCTTTTTTGAATCAGGGAAAGGCGATTGTTTTTGTGGTTTTTTTGTGCGGGAGTTTGATCGAAGGAAGCGTCTTAATTTTGGGAGGTACAGCGATGTTTGGCCGGAGTTTTGGGGTCTTGGTGGTGTTGGTGGTTTTGAGTTTGTCTGCAACTGTTTTCAGCGATGGGAGTAATCCAGCAATAATTTATGTTAATGCTTCAGCGACAGGGACCAACACTGGTGAAAGCTGGGTAAATGCCTTTCAAAGTCTCCAATCCGCATTGGATGCGGCTATTAACGGCACTGAAATCTGGGTGGCAGCCGGGACTTACAAACCGACCAAAGAAATAGACGGAACCGGCAGTCAATATAAAAGTTTTCAATTGAAAAACGGGGTAGGAGTGTATGGGGGATTCAACGGAACAGAGGTTGTCCGAGAGCAGCGGGATTGGGAGGTGAATCAGACAATTTTATCGGGGGATTTGAATGGCGATGATAATGATAACATAGCTTATGACGAACCGACTCGCAAGGATAATTGTCGTCATGTTTTCAATCTTGAACATGTATACCCCTTTTTAGAAACATCTGCGGTATTAGATGGCGTTGTCATTACGGGGGGCAATGGGCCTTGGGGCGGCGGAATATCCAATGATGGTAAATCTTGCCCAACCTTAAGTCATTGTGTTTTTCGATTCAATGCTGCGTCGGACATCGGTGGGGCAATCTATAATGGTTACTTCTGCATGCCTGTGATCAGTAACTGTATTTTTAGCAGTAATTGCGCCGACCGAGGAGGCGGAGTTGGTAATAGCGCCTACGCAAAACCTGTCATTATTAACACTATTTTTGATAACAACATAGCTTTGCAGAATGGAGGCGGGATATTTCATGGATTCTCTGACACGACAATAATTAGCTGTACCTTCAAACAAAATTTCGCGGGTCATAATGGGGGAGCTATTTATAATGATACTAGTTGGCCAAAGCTTATAAATTGCATTTTTGCCAATAATTTTGCATCTACTGCCGGAGGGGGGATTGCTAATGAACGCTCATCCAGTTCACAGATTATTAACTGCACCTTCAGCAGTAATATAGCATCTCTTGCGGGGGGCGGCATATATAATAATTCTTATTCGAATGCAACTATTATAAACAGTATTTTATGGCATAATACCGCTTATTCTGATGCACAGATTTATATAGATAGTACCAGTAAATCTATTGTTAGCTATAGTGATATTCAAGGCGGTTGGGCAGGGACATGCAATCTCGATTTGGATCCATATTTTGTCAATGCAACCGAAGGTGATTTGCGTTTGCGGATGAATTCATCTTGTATTGATAATGGGGATAATACTGCTATTCCAACAGACGTATTAAAGGACCTGGAAGGTTTACCAAGGATTCAAGATGGCAACGGAGATAACCAGACAATTGTCGATATGGGGGCATATGAATTTGTGTATAATCCATCTCTTGTAGCTCTACCATATTTTTCCACTTGGGGTGGTTTATATAATTTGGAACAAATTGTATCAATCACCTGTGCTACCCCTGGAGCCACGATACATTATACGACCAACGGGCTGGATCCAACCGAAAGCGATCCGGTAATTGTCTCTGGAGACAGCTTTTATGTGGATCGTAATATGACCTTAAAAGCCAAGGCATGGAAAGATGCAATGATACCCAGTGCGACCATCTCTGCCACATTTGATATGGTTGTCTCGACACCGACTTTTTCTCAAAACGGCGGAACATTTGATAGTAAACAGACTATTATCATTAGTTGTGCGACTGCCGGAGCCACGATTCATTATACGACTAATGGACTTGAACCAACTGAAGACGATCCGGTTATTACCTCCGGTTTCAGTGTTATTGTTGACCGCAGTATGACATTGAAAGCTAAGGCGTGGAAGGGATCAATGACACCCAGTGCGATTAAATCCGATATCTATACATTATTTGTCTTAAAGCCGACATTCTCAGTGAATAGTGGAACATATGATAGAGAACAGGTGGTTACCATAGTTTGTGTGACTACCGGAGTAACGATACATTATACGACCAATGGAGTTGATCCGGATGAAAACGATCCTGTGATAACTTCTGGTTCCAGTGTCATTGTGGATCGTACCATGACGTTGAAAGCCAAAGCATGGAAGGGTGTGATGAAATCCAGTGAGGTTGAATCTGCAACCTATAAATTAATTAGTGCGATTCCGGTCTTCTCTTTGGGAGGAGGAACCTATAATAACGATCAGACGGTTGCGATTTCCTGTGTTACGCCAGATGCGATAATTAAATATACGATAGATGGCAGTGATCCGAATAATGGGATATTATATTCGCAGGATTCTCCTATCTTGGTTGATCATCCTTTGACTCTGAAAGCCAGGGCGTGGAAGGGTGCTATGACACCTAGTCCGATCAGCTCTGTTGCTTATACTCTCATGGTTTCAACACCGAGTTTTTCAAAAAGCAGCGGGAAATACAACAATGAACAGGCTGTAACTATTGGCTGCGAGACTATTGGAGCTACGATTCATTATACAACTAATGGAATCAATCCCACGGAAAGCGATCCTGTTCTAAACCCAGGAGGTAGTATTATTGTTGACCGTAGCATGACCTTGAAAGCAAAAGCCTGGAAGGGAACAATGGTGCCCAGTGCGACAAGCTCTGTTTACTATACTTTAGTTGTCGCACTGCCAACCTTCTCCAAAGGCGGCGGGGTATATAATAATGAACAGGCTGTAACTATAGCTTGCGAGACATCTGGAGCTGTAATTCATTATACGACCAATGGAATCAATCCCACCGAAAATGACCGGGTTATAGCCTCTGGTGACAGTATTCTCGTGGATCGCAGCATGACATTGAAAGCGAAAGCATGGAAGGGCGCGATGATGTCCAGTGCGGTTATATCTGCTGCTTATGAACTAGTTACAGCAATGCCAGTATTTACACCGGATAGCGGGATTTATGCAGAAGGTCAATATGTAACCATTACCTGTGAGACACGAGGAGCAACGATTTATTATACAACAAATGGCAGTGATCCGACAGTGGACAGTGCCGTGATCGAACAAGGTAATGAAATAACTGTTTCGGTTGATCCGGCTACAATACTTAAGGCAATAGCCTATAAAGGGTTTTTACGGCCCAGCGGTATCAAAAAAGCCGTATATCGTTTAGCTGGGATCGTCTATGTCAATGCTGAAGCCACCGGAGCCAATACGGGAATGAGCTGGGCAGATGCTTTTACTGAATTACAATCGGCATTAGAAATGTCATTCTCAGGCGATGAAATATGGGTGGCGAAGGGGACATATAAGCCGACTCAAGAAGTTGGTGGAACAGATCGGCGTTATCGAAGCTTTCAGTTAAAAAATGGAATCGGACTTTATGGGGGATTTAATGGGACAGAGATCGATCGGGAGCAGCGGGATTGGAAGGTCAATCTAACGATCCTGTCGGGAGATTTGGACGAAAACGATAACGATAATATAGCGTATAATGAATCATCGCGCCAGGACAATTGCTATCATGTTTTCTATCACCCCGACGGGTTGAGTTTAAATAACACGGCTGTTTTAGATGGATGTGTCATAATTGGCGGTAATGCGAATGTTACGACATCAAATGACAGCGATGAATGGAGAGGCGGCGGCGGGATGTATAATTATGATTCCAGCCCTACAATAACTTACTGTGTCTTTAAGAACAATTCCGTTTATAGCTGCGGTGGTGGAATCTACAATTCCGTATCTTCCAATCCAATCATAACCAACTGTGCCTTTAGTAACAATAATTCGTATTATTATGGTGGCGGAATGTATAATGCCTATGCGAACCCAACAATAAACAACTGTGTCTTTGACAGCAATTCGTCTGGGATTTATGGCGGTGGATTGTGTAATGAATTTAGTAATCCAATGATTTGCAATTGCATATTCGCCGCTAATATGTCGAACCAAAATAGCGGGATGTATAACTCCGACTCAAATCCAGTCGTTATGAATTGTGTTTTCAGTGACAATTCAGCAAAAAATTGCGTTATTTATAATATTCGTTCCTGCCCAGTAATAACCAACTGTACATTCTATCGAAACACAGCAACAGTAGGAAGTATTTTTGGGATATATAACACTAATAACTCTCAGCTTCATATTTCTAATACCGTCCTGTGGAATGATCTGGCAGATGCCGTTTCAAAGTATGCGATTTTTACTGTACACGATAGTGTGGCTTTTGTTAGCAATTGTATTACTGATCAGGATCCTAAATTTATATCTACTGATCCTGGCAGCTTATTTTATTTGCGATTGCAGGCAGATTCACCGTGTATTGATAAGGGCAGCAATGCAGCAATTCCGGCGGGAGTTGTGGCGGATATGGATAGAACGCCGCGGATTGTGGATGGCAACTGCGATGACGATGCCATCGTGGATATGGGGGCATACGAGTATTTCCTGACGGGTGATTTGAATACGACATGCAGTGTAGATGTGGATGATTTGAGCCTGTTCGGTCCGCATTGGTTGGCGATGGATTGTATCGGTCCGGATAATTGCGGGCAGGCGGATATCGACCGTAATGGGATGGTAGAGCTGGTGGATTTTGCGATTTTGGCGGGGCATTGGATGGAGGATTAAGAGAATTTGAGATTTCAGATTTTTGGTTTTCGATTGAGGGGGGCGGGAATCAAGAAGACAAGGAGACAGGAATACAAGAATACAAATAAGGTATGCAAGTATACCAGCATACAAGTATACAGGAAAAGAGGCAACCACCGGGGCTACAAGCGTAAATAAAGGGGAAAATTCAACCCGTTCGGGGTTGCGGGGATTTGTACGGGGAATTTTCCGGGTTTCGCTTCGCTTACCCGGAGCTATTCGGGTTTGACCCTGCGGGTCGAAAATAAGAATATGGGGAGGGGCGACCGGAAATAGCGTAGCTGAAGCTTCCAGCCTCAGAGGTGAAGGTGACAGGTGGCAGTTTTCGTTAAAAATAAACGATCGAAGCAGGGATGCTTCGACTACGTTAAAAGGGCGACCGCGGGTCGCGCCCGTACGGAAATACAAAACCATGACCAAGCCGGGCTTGACCATGCCACGCGATAAGAAAGAGGGCAGGCACAGGGTAAGAATCAAGAAGACAGGAAGGACAAAATAAGGTATACATGTATACAGGTACGCAAGTATGCAGAATAGGGCGGACACAGAGGTTTGCCCCTAATTGATGGCATGATGCGGGCCGGTCAAAGGTATCCTGAGAGAAAAAATAGTTGAAACAAGTGTCCAAGTCATGTGTCTAATATAGAAACGCAGTGTTTTACAGATAAAGGAGACATTGACAATGAACAATAATCAGTATTTGGAGTCGTCAATCAAGTCGCAATTTACCCTGTTGACGATTTTCTGGTGGATTAGTCTCGTACTGGGTGTGATGGAGGCGTTTATCCCGGCGTTTGATGTTTTGTCTGCAATGACTGTGGGTACGGTGACGGTATTCTGGTGTATCCTGCTCTATCGGCATTGGCTTGTGCTTCAGGGGCATGGTGCACGAACAACGCCGGGCCGGGCGGTTGGGTTTGGCTTTATTCCGATTTTCGGTTTCTATTGGTGGTTTGTCGCGTATGCGGGGCTGGCAACGGATAACAATCGCTATCTGCAAGAGATCGGCATTACCGAACGTCGGATGTCGCGCGGGCTGGCGATTACCGACTGTGTGCTGGGGATTCTATTGTGCACGATAGGTCTTATCCCTGTGGCAGGGGCAATCATTCTGATCCCGGCGTCGATTATCGGGTACATCCTTGTGGTTCAGCAGCGCAACTGTGTGCTGGCCATTTTGCAGCATGAGGCACAACAAGGGCAATAAAGAGAGAATCATCCATTCGAAGCACAAAATAAATTAGAAAGTCGAAATTCAAAAAGAATAGGGCGGACATAGGCGGCACCCATTAAATGATTGGCATTAGAAATAGAACCGGTCGTAGAGGTAGCTGCCTAGCCAGAAGGAGGCATCGTAAACACAACCCGCTATAAGGCCAAAAAGGGCCGCAAGACACAAGGTGATCAGGACAGGCCAGCCCTTACGGGTTTTTGATAGGTAATATAGCAATCCGACCGGCCAGAACAGGAAGATTATGATGGATAGGTATGTTGAGATGGTGAAATTCCGTTCCTCGGAATCGAGATAACACCATACGAGGATAAAGATATTTGCGATGAGTCCGAAAACCACATCCATTACTGTTATCCAGTGGGAGTCTTCGGGGAGGATTCCATCCAAAAGCCCCATTAATGCAACATTCATTAAGATGGAGATGAGGCATTTGGTTTTTGCCTTCATTGACCTGGTTTTTGGGGATGGCTCTGAATCCGGCCGGCAATTAAGGTCCATACTTGGCTCCTGTTGTTTAGGATATCATCAATAGGATAATTGAGACGGCAATGCCGGCGGCGGCGATGAGGAGGCCGCGGCGGAAGTGCGACGTCTTTTTATTGTACATCCAGAATGAGGAGATAGCCAGAAAGATAAACAGCAGGCCGAAGAGGGTGACAAACCAGTGGGCCGGACTGCTGCCGGAGACCTTGTGAAGGCTGATAAACTTGTTCAGGGGGAAGGGATAATCCCGGATTGTGCAGGCCGCAGCGCCGGTGGCGGTATTGTAGGTGCCGTTCTGGAAATAGACGATGTCGCCTTCGGTTTTGGTCGCGTTTGTCATTCTTGTATGAAAGGCCTGAGACATCGCTTCGCCGAGGCCGGCCCCAGCGAGGTTCGGCGACAGCGTCTTTTCGATGGTCTTGTCGAATTGCAGGAAATCGGAGCCGCGGTACACAAGCAGTATCCCGCTTAATGAATAAATGAGTACCAGCCCGATGGCAAAAAAGCCGATGTCGCGGTGCATGGCTCGCATGTAGTAGTGTATCGATTTCCTGCCTTTTTCGTTTTCCTGCATGGGTGATATCTCCAGTTTTTGGCTATAGTTGTATTGCATAGAGTATCAACGGCTTTCATCATACGGTGACAGATGGGAATGTCAAGCGGAGAATAGGGCAGGCACGGGGGCGAATCAAGAATACAAGAATACAAGGATACATGGATACAAGAATACAGGAATACAGGAAGAGGTATACAAGTAATACAGGTATGCAAGGATACAGATTATAGGGAACAGGGGGAAAGACTGAAACAGGATGTTTCGTCTACGTAAAAGGGCGACCAGCGGGGGATACGGCAATCAGGGCGGACACACAGGTCCGCCCCTAATCGAAATCTAACAGTTTGCACACACAATCTTAATTGACCTCTCGTACTGTTGCCGCAAACAGAAGCGTTCGCATAAATCGTTTATGCGATTTGAGACAACCTATTTTTGGAGGTTATTATGTTTGCAGGCAAGGCACTAAGGACAGTGGTGTTGGTATGTGTGGCGGCGGGGGCCGGCGCGGCCCGGGGCGATGAGGTGGCCGAGATGCGTCAGCAGTTGCAGGATCAGTACAAGGCGATTACGCAGATGCAGGCCAAGCTGGTCGAGCTGGAACAAAATCAGGCGGCCCAGGGCGAAAAGATGGCCACGATGAAAAAGGAGATGACCATCCCCGAGACGCTCAAGTGGGTCGAGAAGATCAAGTTCTATGGCGATTTCCGGTACCGCTATGAAAACATCTCGCAGGAGAGCAACGGTTCGGGCGCTGATGGGGTCAACCGCAACCGGATACGTGTTCGGCTCGGCATGATGGCTCAGATTAACGACGAGATGAACTTCGACATGCGGCTTGCCACGGGCAAGAATACCGATCCGACATCGACCAACCAGAATCTGGGGGATAGCTGGACGTATAAGGGTATCTGGCTGGATCGGGCGTATCTGACCTGGCAGCCCAAGTCGATTGAAGGGCTGGCCGTACAGCTCGGTAAGTTCGGGACGCCGTTCATGCAGGTGGGCAAGAATCAGCTCCTGTGGGATGGGGACCTGAATATGGAAGGTGTCGCGGCACTGTATAACCTGAAGCTGAGCGACAGCCTGACGGCCTTTGCCAACGCGGGGGCGTTCTATGTCCGGCTGGATGATAACGACACCGATGAGCTGAGCATGTTTGGGGCACAGGGCGGCTTGACGGCCAAGCTGGATGAGTCCAATAAGCTGACCGGCGGTATCGGGTATTATGATTTCGGCAATATCGTGGGGGAAACGGCGCTGGGCAATGGGTTTAAGGGCAACAGCAATGCGGCCAGCGCGTACCTGTATGACTACGACATCTTTGAGGCCTTTGGCGAATACGGGACCAAGATTGGCGAGCTGCCGGCCAGTGTGTATGGGGATTACGCGATGAATACGGCCTCGGGCGTGTCGGAAGATACCGGCTGGCTGGTGGGGATGTCGCTGGGCAAGTGCAAGGACCCGGGAAGCTGGGAATTCAGCTATGATTACCGTGATCTGGAGCGGGATTGTACGATTGGGACGTTTAACGATTCGGACTTTGTCGGCGGCGGCACCAACGGCAAGGGGCATCGGTTTGGGGTGACGTATCAGTTGGCCAAGAATACGCAGGCCGGGGTGAGCTACTTTATGAACGAAAAGGCCAACTCGGCGGGCAAGATTGAAGATGATTACAATCGGCTTCAGGTGGATGTGATGGTGAAGTTTTAACGAATCGTTAATGCAATGCTAACACAACGCTAACACTTCGTTAGTAAATAATAATAGAATAAATAAAGAAAGGATCATGTATGAGAACGTTAGGAAACAAGCTGGTAATTACGGGATTGTGTGCGGTGGCGGTATGCGGGCTGGTGTCGGTGGTCGGGGCGGCCGAAGAAAAGCAGACGCTGCAATTAGACGGCTCGACGACGGTGGGGCCGATTGGCGATGCGTTTGCCGAGGCGTTTATGAAATCGCACGGATGTTCAATCACGGTCAAAAAGACTGGCTCCGGCGATGGCGTGGCGGCGATGATTGACGGGCGGTGCGATATCGCGATGTCCAGCCGGTTTTTGAAGCCGGAAGAATTCAAAAAAGCCGTGGAGAACGGCGTGTACCCGGTGGCGCATACGGTGGCGATGGATGGCGTGTGCGTGGTGCTGCACCCGTCGAATCCGATTAACGAACTGACGACGGCGCAGATTGCGGATATTTATATGGGCAAGATCACCAACTGGAAGGAACTGGGCGGGCCGGATATGGCGATTGTGGCCATCAGCCGGGATACGTCCAGCGGCACGTACGAAGTGTTTCATGAGAAGGTGATGAACAAGAAAGATATGGCGGCCAGTGTCGAGTATGTCAATGCCAATCCGCAGGCCCATGCCCGCGTGAAGACAACGGCGGGGGCGATTGGGTATGTCGGGCTGGGTTTTCTGGACAGGAATGTCAAGGCGATTAAGGTGAATGGCGTGTCGCCGACCAAGCAGACGATTGCCCAGGGAACGTTCCCGGTAAGCCGGCCGCTGTTTCTGTTCACCAACGACTATCCAAAGTTAGGCTCGCTGATTCATGCGTTCTGTATCTTCTATCTGACCGAAGAAGGGCAGGAAATCATTGAAGCCAAAGGCTTTGTGCCGATGACAAATTATTAAATACCTACAGGTATATTATTGCCGCGAGCAAAAGAAGCATATGGTTCATGCTATTGTATTTAGCCGCGACGAATGGGAAATTTCAAGTCGGATCAGTATAAAGATCCGGATGGGGAGTTTGCTGGAGAACCGATGACGGAAGTGTCTGTACAAGGTGAGAAACGGAATCGAAAAGCAGCGGCTGAATTTACTCGGCCGCTGCTTTTGAGTGCATCCCAGGATTTGGCCGGGTATGTGATGGGTCATCTGGGACGGACGATTTTGTTTTTGATCACGACGACATCGGTGGCGGCGGTCTTTTTGATTTTTTACTTTGTGATTCGCGAGGCGCTGCCGTTTTTTACGACCGGCGGAGGAGCGGCGATACTGGCGCGGGTGCGAGAGTTTTTTACGGATCCGGGGTGGTACCCGGTGGCGACAGAGCCGCGATACGGTGCACTGGCGCTGATTGTGGGGTCGCTGTATGTGACGGCGGGGGCGCTGGTGGTGGCGGTGCCGGTGGGGCTGCTGGCGGGGGTGTTTTTGTCGGATATCGCGCCGTTTGGTCTGCGGCAGATATGCAAGCCGGTCATTGAGATTCTGGCGGCGATCCCGTCCGTGGCGTACGGATTTTTTGCGGTGATGGTGCTGGCGCCGTGGCTGCAGACGCATCTGGGATTTTCCAGCGGGACCAATGCCCTGAATGCGTCGCTGATATTAGCGGTGATGGCGTTGCCGACGATTATCAGTGTGTCGGAAGATGCGATGACGGCGGTGGGGCGGGAGATTCGCGAGGCGTCATACGGGCTGGGGGCGACGCGGGCGGAAACGATTGTTAATGTGGTGATACCGGCCGGACACAGCGGGATCCTGGCGGCGGTGATATTAGGGATGATGCGGGCGATTGGCGAGACGATGGTGGTGTGGATGGCGTCAGGCAATGCCAGCCGGATACCGTCCCCGTGGTGGGATTTGTCGCAGTCGATTCGCACGATGACGGCCACGATTGCGGGGGATATGGGTGAGACGCCGAAGAATTCGGAGCATTATTTTGCGTTGTTTACGGTGGGGTTGACGCTATTGCTGTTTACGTTCAGTCTGAATCTGCTGAGTGAGTATCTGCTGGGCAAAGCGAAAGCCGGTCGGGGGAAACGCTGATGAGAACGCTGCTGCGGCAAATTCTGGATAAGGGCTTTACGACGGCATCGGCAGGGGCGGTGGTGCTGATTGCGGCGGCGCTCTTGGTGGTGCTGATTCCGATGTTCGGGCGGGGTATCACAGCGGTGGTCTTTACCGAGACGGTGGAGTTTCGCAGGCTGGAGAAAGACCTGCATGGGCGGGGGGACAATGAGCATTTGGCCAGGGCGCTGGCGGATGCGGGGGCAGCGCGCGAGCCGATTTATACGATGCTGCGGGAGTTCAGCGAGGGGATTGATACTGAGCCGCTGGTCAAGCAGGCCCGCGATGTCTATCAGAAATATGGCGAGTACCTGAATTATCATAATACGCCCAAGGAACAGTATTCAGAGTATCGCAAGCAGGCCAAGGACGTCCGGGATGGGCTGGTGGATGCCCTGGAAAGCGATGACCGCCAGACGGTGCTGGAAGGCCTCGATGCGGTGCTGAAGGAAAAAGACAACCCGGTGTTTGCAGACTCGCCGGCGATGGAATTTTTTGCGATGGCCCAGCGGTATAAGAAGATTGCCGAGACGGTGGATTTGTCGCATCGGGCGGAGTACCTGGCGAATCTGCAGGAGGTGACGGCAGCGATTCGACAGCTTTTGGGGCCGCTGCCGGGTGAGGCGACGCCGCCATTGTGGATGGATCAATACGGGGCGACGCGTCTGGATATGGCGCTGAAGGCCAAGCAGGCATTGCTGTATGATGAGCAGTGGATTTCGGAAGGGCCGGGCAAGCCCATGGTCAAAAAGATTGTCGCCCGCAAGGAGCAATTTGCCGGCACACCGCTGGAGCTGCTGTTTGACCGGGTGGAGGCGGATTGGGACAAGCTCTTGCAGCCGCGATTGCGGATATACTGGCAATACTTTATCGACGACTGGGTGAATAGTCATTATTTTGGTGGAGTTGGGCCGGAGATTCTGGGGACGCTGCTCTTGACGCTGATGTCGATGTGTGTGGCGATTCCGCTGGGGGTGATTTCGGCGGCGTACCTGGTTGAATATGCGGGGGATACGGTCTGGATTAAGATTATCCGGATGTGTATTAATACGCTGGCGGGTGTGCCCAGTATTGTGTACGGGCTGTTCGGGCTGGCGTTTTTTGTGGTGACGATTGGTGCGATTGGCAAGCCGTGCATTCTGGCGGCGTCGCTGACGTTGTCGATTCTGGCGCTGCCGGTCATTATCCGGGCCAGCGAAGAGGCGATTCGGGCGGTGCCGCAGACGTATCGCGAGGCATCGCTGGCGCTGGGGGCGGGCAAATTCCGGACGCTGCTGCTGGTGACGCTGCCGGCGGCGGGGCCGGGAATCCTGACAGGGATTATCCTGAGTCTGAGCCGTGCGGCCGGCGAGACGGCGCCGATTTTGTTTACCGGCGTGGTGGCGATGGGGCCGATTCCGAGTTTCGGGTCGCCGTCGCAGTGGTTAGAAAATCCGGGCAGTCTCTTCGGCTGGCTGTTTCAGCCGACGCGGGCGTTGTCCTACGGCAGTTATGATATCGCAGTGGGCGACCGCATTTCGATGCTGGCGCCGCATCAGCAGTTCGGCATGGCGATGACGCTGATTCTGCTGACTGTAGCCCTGAATGTGGCGGCGATTGTCATTCGTTCCCGGCTGAGCAGGAAATTGCGAGGCTGCTGAGCGAAACTGCCTTTCCAAGAAAAGTAAAAATTAAAAAGTTAAAAATAAAAAATGAGGATTCGCCTGCGGCGAGGCTGAATAAATCAAGCACGGAGGCTTGAGCTACTATGAGAATAGCCCAGGCGCGGAGGCTTGGGCTACGGTGGGGCCAGGGCGAAACGAAAATTGCAAGTGCAAATGCTATCGTTATAAAGCATGAATATGAATACAATCGATGTGATAGAACAGAACGAGAGGTCTTTGATGGAAACGCCTGATACTGTTCCGCTGAAAAAGACAGACGCCGGCCAGGCAGCGCGTCCGCAGCAGTTTGCCAAGGCGGCGGTCGCGGAGTCGTCCGAGGCGGTGATTTCGGCGCGCGATTTCAGCTTTTTTTACGGTTCCAAGTGCGGCGTGGATCGGGTGTCGATGGATATTCGCAGCGGGTCGGTGACGGCGATCATCGGACCCAGCGGCTGCGGCAAGAGCACGTTTCTCCGCAGCATCAACCGGATGAATGACCTGATCCCCGGCAGCCGGGCCGAAGGGGTACTGGCGGTCAACGGCCATAACGTGTATGATAAACGCACCAACCTGGTGAATCTTCGCCAGCAGGTCGGAATGGTCTTTCAGAAGCCCAACCCGTTTGCCAAGAGCATCTTTGACAATATCTGCTATGGGCCGCGATTGCAGGGGATTCGCAGCCGAAGCCAACAGGTGGAAGTTGTTGAAAAGTGCCTTCGGGATGCAGCACTGTGGGACGAGGTTAAAGATGATCTGCATAAATCGGCGCTGGCGCTATCCGGCGGACAGCAGCAGCGGCTTTGTATCGCCCGGACGCTGGCGACCAAGCCCAACGTGGTGCTGATGGATGAGCCGTGTTCGGCGCTGGACCCGATTGCCACGGCACGGATCGAGGACCTGATTGCCCAGCTCAAGGGGTCTTACACGATTGTGATTGTGACGCATAATATGCAGCAGGCGGCGCGGGTCAGCGATGAGACGGCGTTTTTCTGCCTGGGCAAGCTGATTGAATATGATAAGACCGAAAAGCTGTTTACCAATCCGAGCAAGAAAGAAACCGAAGATTATATCACCGGTCGATTTGGATAATCGAACGATACAGGAGAACCCTATATGACCGTACACATGGCCAATGAAATCCAGAAGCTCAAGAGCAAACTGTTGTTTTTGTGTTCGCTGGTCGAGCAGAGTCTCTGGAAGGCCGTCAAATCGCTGCGTCAGCGGGATGGGGCGCTGGCCAAAGAAGTCATCGACGATGATGTGCTGATTGACCAGAACGAAGTGGATGTGGAGGAAGAATGCCTCAAGATTCTGGCCCTGCATCAGCCGGTAGCGATTGATCTGCGGTTTATTGTGACGGCGTTGAAGATTAATGTCGATTTGGAACGTATTGGCGATTTGTCGGTTAATATTGCCGAACGCAGCGAGTTTCTGGCCCGCAATGAGCCGGCACCGATTCCGTTTGATTTTGAGCAGATGGCGCAGATTACCCAGCAGATGCTGCGCGACAGCCTCGATGCGCTGGTGAATATGAATTGCACGCTGGCCCAGAAGGTGCTCAAAGACGATGACAAGGTCGATGCGATTAATCGGGAAATGTACGATCAGGTCAAGGCGGCGATACAGGAGCATCCGGAATTTATCGAGAGCCTGATTCACCTGCTCAGTGTCTCGCGGCATCTGGAACGGATTGCCGACCATGCGGTCAATATCGCCGAGGAGGTGATTTATATGGCCGAGGGGCGGATCATTCGTCATAAGACGGAAGATTATCAATAATCAAGAATACAGGAATACAGGAATACAGGGATACAAGAATACAAGAATGTAGGGATACAAGGAGGGCGGACTGGTTGGTCCGCCCTCTTCTGTTTTTCGTCTTTATTGGGGCATTTCACTTGGCGGGATATCTTTGACGGTGAAGTCGCCGTAGAT
>JBDKVE010000320.1:0-3597 GCA_039679345.1 Anaerohalosphaeraceae bacterium | reverse complement strand
ATATCGATATCGGCCATGAGGATAAAATGCTTATTCCCGTCACAGGGCTTGAGTCCGATGCTGTTCATGTGCCAGGGTGCCTGGATTTGATAGGGGTCTTCCGGTGTTCCACAGCCTGCGCCATAGTGTTGTTGCCATTTTAGGCTGGGATAATTTTTGCTTGGCATCCACCAATCGGCCGTATCACCATCAGTATCGCTGAAATCCCAGCTAACTGCGGTGAAAGTCGAAATGGTTTGCATTTGGACTGTTGTTTTGCCCACAACCCCTGCTGGATCGGGATCGACCCCCACTCCATCAACAGTCTGACTGGTTTGTGTGTCCCAGAAGCAAGCTTCGATTGAACCATAAAGATTCTCTCCTACTAATCCTCCAACCCAATTGTTTCCAGACACCTTACCTGTCGAGTAGCAGGAAGCAATGATATGGAAGTTGCCCCCAACCAGTCCACCGACATAGGTATTTCCGGATACGTTACCTTTTGCATAACAGAAAGCAATCCGAAAGACGCTTGCACCAACCAGACCACCTACAGAGGAATACCCAATCACATTTCCTGTTGCATAGCATGAGAGAATCTCGCCTGGATCAGTCTCTTCATTGCTGTTTTCAGTCAGGATTCCTGCTGTGGTGGTACTTATGGTACCGCTATATCCTGCTAATCCACCAATATTATCGTATCCGCTCACCTCCACGGCGGCATAGCTGGAAGTGATATAGCCGCAATTGCTCCCAACCAGTCCACCCACGGAAACGTCACCGTGAACAGAACCGGCAGCATAACAAGCAGCGATTGTTCCAGATTTATTCCATCCAACCAACCCTCCGATGAACTCACCTTCAGAAGAAATGGTCACATTTTCCAGGTTAATATTTCGTATGGCAGCATTTTCAATCCTGCCAAACAGCCCGACACAATCTTGGGAACTGTTTGTCATATAGGTCAGGTTGCGGATGACGTAGCTGTTGCCGTCAAAAGAGCCTGTAAAGCCGGTGTTTATATTACCAATGATATTATATTGGGTGCCGGTATAGACAGACATATCAATATTGGCTGTGAGTTTAAAGTGTTTATTCCAAAAATCAGCATTGGCTCCGATGGCATTCAATTGTTCTGATGTCCAGATTTGATAGGGATTGCCTGCGGAGCCATCGCCGGGATTGGTTGACCAGTCATAGCCGAAAGACACCGAGCCTGCGGCCGCAAAAAAAAGTACCACCCATGAAATTAATCTCACCTTGAAACCTCCAGTATTTAGTGATTCCTCCAAGTTCCCAAAAATAGACAAAAAAAGTATATAACAAATGCCTATCAAAATCAAGGAAAAACTTCAAAAGTCAGACAATCGCGGGTACGATGTCGCCGCGGCGGAGGGTGTGGGCGTTGGGGTGTTGGGATAGGTCCACCATAAAGTAGCGTTCGCATCGGCCGTGAGGGGGGCGGAGGCTTTCGACGAGGACCTTGACGGTCTGGCCGACGAATTGGAGGTGGAATTGTTCCTGTAATTGTGTATCCAATTTATGTAATTCTTCGGTTCGGGCCTTGATGACGGCCGGATTGATTCGGCCGGGCATTTTGGCAGCGGGAGTACCTTTGCGGGGGCTGAAAGGGAAAATGTGGATTTTGGAAAATCCGACTTTGGCGGCGGTTTGCATGGTTTCGGCGAAGTCGTCATCGGTTTCGCCGGGGAAGCCGACGATGATGTCGGTGGTGATGGCGGGGCGGTCGAGGACGGCGTTAACCTTGCTAATAACACTGAAAAAGTCGTCGCGGGTGTATTGGCGACACATTTTTCTTAGAATTGCCGGGCTGCCGGACTGCAAAGGCAGGTGAAGATGGGGCATAATATTGGGATTTTTGGCGAAAACCTCCAGCAGGCGGTCGGTGACGTCGGCCGGTTCGAGTGAACTGAGGCGGATGCGTGCCAAGCCGGGGATAGCGGCCAGTTGGTCGAGTAAATCGGCCAGGCAATCGCGTTTTTCGGGGTCCCAGTGCTTCCGGCGGGAGGTATTTTGTCCATAGGCGCCAAGAAATATGCCGGATAAGACGATTTCTTTGTGGCCGGCCAAAACCAGGTTCTGGGCCTCGGTCAGGACGGTTTTTACATCCTTGTTACAAACCTGCGTGCGGATTTTGGGTATAATACAGTAGGAACAGAAGGCATCGCAGCCATCCTGGATTTTCAAAAACGCCCGGCATTGTCCGGTATAGCTCTTTAAAGGTTCGAGGTGGTCGTGTTCTGCGGCAGGCGACGAGTTTTTATCCTTGATTTTATCTGGACTTAGTGGTTTACTTAGGCCTTGCAGACCCGATTCGGATGTGAGATTAAACAGGTCTTGAACGGCCAGGGCGATTTTATCCTTATCGGGGACCAGACGGACGTCGCTGGCGGAGAGGGTTTTGAGTTCATCGGAGTCCGCGGCGGCCAGGCATCCGGTCAGGATGAGTTTGGCATTGGGATAGAGGCCATGAAGCCGGCGCAGCGATTGTCGGCTTTTGGCTGAAGCGGTCCCCGTAACGCAGCAACTGTTGACAATAACCAGGTCGATGGGTTGTCCGGGTGTTGCGCAGGCCAAACCGATATCCTGCAGAAGCTGTCGAATCTGCTGGCTTTCGTACTGGTTGACTTTGCAACCGAGCGTCTGGATCGTAAAAAACTTCATAGAGTGCGGCATTTTACGTATATAACCGGCCTGAGAGCAAGTGTTTTTCCGGGCCGACGATGGAATCATAACTTTTTTTCCAGGAGAAGCGAAATGGCTTCATCTGTACGTGGTGTATGGGCGATTGATATTGGAACCTGTTCTTTGAAGGCTCTCCGTCTCCGGCAGGGAGATGACGCGATTGAGGTGGTCGGTTTTGACCATGTCGAGCATAGCAAAATCCTGTCCGGGCCCGATGTGAACCCCAAAGAAAAGCACGATGTCATCGCAGCAACCCTCCGGCAATTCCTGTCGCAGAATGAAATAGGTAAGGAGCAAGTAGCCCTTTCCATTGCAGGTCAAAACAGTTTTGCCCGTTTTATCAAACTCCCTCCCGTAGAACCCAAAAAAATACCAGAAATTGTCCAGTTTGAGGCCGTCCAGCAGATCCCCTTTGACATTAATGAGGTGGAATGGGATTGGCAGAAAATGGATGTTGCCAATAGTCCGGATACGGAAGTGGGTATTTTTGCGATTAAAAACGAGCTGATATCTGAAATCATGGACCATTTTACACGGGAAAACCTGAATGTAACGTGTGTCCAGATTTCGCCGATGGCGTTGTTCAATTACCTGCTGTATGACCGGAACGATGTTGGGGGCAATGGTCAGAAGGCGACTGTGATTCTGGATATGGGGGCGGAGAATTCGACGCTGGTGATTTGTACCAAAGACAGCGTCTGGCAGCGCAGCATTCGAATTGGCGGCAACACGTTTACTCATGCGATTGCCGATGCGTTTAAACTGGATTTTGAAAAGGCCGAGAAGCTCAAACGCACCGCTCCGATGAGCAAGTACATGCGTCAGATTTATACGGCGATGAAGCCGGTTTATACGGAACTAAGCGGGGAACTGCAGCGGAGCCTTGGTTTTTACGGCAGCAGCGGTGCCGGG
>JBDKVE010000319.1:0-11099 GCA_039679345.1 Anaerohalosphaeraceae bacterium | reverse complement strand
AGCGTCTGGACACGACACTGCTGCTGATGCAGCATGCCCGGGCCAACACCCGCGCTGTACTGCGGGCCCAGGAAGATTATTACTCCGCCCAGGAAGGGTATGTCACCGCGATGACGGATTTTGCCGTAGCCAAGATGAATTTCCTGCGGGATACGGAGATGCTGTGGATTCATCCGGATGGGGGATATACGGTTCAAACGGTGTCAAAAGCGGATTAATACATCAGGGGTCGCACGATTGCGGTATCAGGAGAAAAAGATGCCCTGATATCCGGTCAATTGACATGCAAATTTAGACGAATTATTAAGGCTGGCTTAAAAGCCTTATGTCTAAATTGAAATAGTAGTTATAGGACCTGTTGCAGAGGTGATGGTTATGACCAGATGGATATTGACGGCATTGATCGTGATAATCTTGACATGCAGTCTTCAGGCGGACCTCATTCATCGTTACAGCTTCAGCGGCAACTGCAATGACAGCATCGGATCCAGTCACGGGGCTCTGATTAACGGCACCGGCCAGTCAGGCTATGCCAATGGGCAGCTTACCCTGGGCAACAATGGTTCACAAAGCTCAACGGACTCGCTGATTGACTATGTTGATTTGCCCAACGGCTTAATCTCCTCGCTGGGAACACAGGCGACCCTGGAGACCTGGGTTACCTGGACAGGCAGTTCAATGTGGCAGCGTATTTTTGATTTCGGCACCAGCAGCGCCGGGGAAGGATACTCGGCTGGTTCCTCCTATACAACTTATTTTTTTACGTCCCCTTTGGGCGGAGCCAGTGTCCTGCGTTTCGGTTATCGGTATGGTCCCACGGCCGATGAACGCGTGATGGATGGCCCGACGTTTACCTCCGGCCAGCACCATCTTGCCCTCACCTGGAATGAGGACACCGGCGAGACAGTGATGTATCTGGACGGCTCCAGGGTGGCCAGCGGTTCGGTGCATTTTACGCTGGCTTCGATGATCGATAATAATATCTGGCTGGGTCGGTCGCAATGGGTGGACCCGATGTTCTGCGGCAGCTACAATGAGTTTCGCATTTGGAATCATGCCATGACCGACGAGGAAATTCTGGTCAGTTTCAACCGCGGGCCGGACCTCATCCCATTAGTGCTGCTGAATATCCAGCAAACCGGGGATGCGACATCGGTTGAGGAAGGCAAGACTGCCGATTCGATTTCAATTGCATTAAAAAAACAGCCGACTGCCAATGTACAGGTGACCCTGACGCCTCAGACGGAGGATTTAGAGCTGAACGGTGGTTTCCCGGGCGATCCGATAACCCTGACTTTCACTCCGACAAACTGGGCCCTCGCACAGACGGTGCAGATTGCTGCGGTGCAGGACGACATTGAAGAGGGTGACGAAACGTGTAGTATCGGGTTTGGACTCGTCAGTGCCGATACCGACTATAACAACGGCTATGTGTCGCCTGTATCGGTTTTAATTGTCGATTATGTCGTCAATCCGTGTCCGGCCGGCGATATTGACGGCGATTGCGAAGTGACCCTCGGTGATTTACAGTTGTTTGCCGCGCAGTGGCTCGATGCCGCCGGATGCAGCGGACTGAATTGCGGGGATCTGATTGATGGCGATGGGATTAACTTCGCTGATTTGGTGATTCTGTCCGAGTCGTGGCTGGATACCTTCGGGCCGGTCGTTATCAATGAATTCTTGGCCAAAAATGCCAGTACCAACCCCGATGATTCGCGTGAATCCTGGGAAGTCTTTGACGAAACCGGTGAACCGACCGACTGGATTGAACTGTACAACGTCTCGGATATTCAAGTCAGCATGAACGGCTGGTATTTAACCGATGATCCCGAAAATCTGACACAGTGGGCATTTCCTTCGACTGTAACGCTTCAGCCCAAGTCGTTCCTGCTGATTTATGCCAGCGGCAAAGGCATCGTGTCCGACAGTTATATCCACACCAATTTTTCGCTGACTGAGACCGGTGAATATCTGGCCCTGGTTGCCCCCGGCGGCAAGATTGTATCCGAATACAAAGAGGTCAATAACGGTTTTCCGCCGCAGGAAGTCAATATTTCGTATGGATTATTCAGCTATTTTACCGAGCAGCGTTATTTTTATCCCGCTACCCCCAATCGACCCAATAAGAATTCCGCCATGGGCATAGCCCCGGATACGCAATTCAGTATCAAACGCGGATTCTTCACAGCTCCTTTTAATGTGGCTATTACCACCGATGATCCGGCCGCGACGATTCGCTATACACTGGATGGCAGCACGCCAACCCTGGATAATGGTATTGTGTATGACCCGGCTGCTCCCATTTATATCAGCAAGACAACGACGCTGCGGGCGACATCTTTCAAGACCGGCTGGCTGCCCGGCAATATCGATACGCAGACCTATATTTTTGTCAGTGATGTTGTAACCCAGTCGCCTAATGGCGCACTGCCCGGTGCTGGCTGGCCGGCCAGTTGGGCCGTTAACGGCCATATCATGGATTACGGCATGGACCCGGATATTGTCAACAATGCGGCCTATGCTTCGCTGATCGATGATGCCTTGCTGGCTATTCCGACGTTATCGCTGGTGACGGACCTGAAGAATCTCTTTAATCCGGTTCTGGGGGTCTATGTCAATACCGGTTCCACGACGCGTCTGGACGGGGATTCATTGGAACGTCCCTGTTCGCTCGAATTGATTCATCCGGATGGCTCGGAAGGATTTCAGATTGATTGCGGCCTGCGGATTCGCGGCGGTGCCAGTCGCAATAACAACAACCCCAAACATGCCCTGCGATTTTTCTTCCGCAGTCTGTATGGGTCCGGCAAGCTGGACTATCCGCTGTTTGGTGATGAAGGTACCGATCAGTTCGACAAAATGGATTTGCGAACCGCCGCTAATTACGGCTGGTCCGCTTGCTGGCTGCCTGCCTCGATTAATTTTCAGAATACCTTTGTCCGTGATGAGCATTCCCGGCTGGTGCATGGACTGCTGGGGCATCCTTATACCCGCGGACGATATTATCACCTGTATATCAACGGCCAATACTGGGGTCTGTATCAGACCGAGGAACGCCCGGATGCGCGGTTTGCCGCGTCTTATATGGGCGGAACCAAAGACGATTATGATGTGGTCAAGCCGGATATCGCCGCGGGCCGTACCGTGGCCGCAGGCGATGGGACTATGGATGCCTTTCGCCGCCTGTACGATGCAATTATCGACGGCATCGGCTCCATTAACGAATATTTTGCTCTTCAGGGGATGAATCCGGATGGGACATTTAATCCGGCCTATGAACGGCTTCTGGATGTGGACAATCTGATCGATTATATGCTGATTGATTATCACAGCTCCGATGGCGACGGAGCCGGCTCACGTTTTGTTGCAACCAATAATTTCTTCGGAATCTATAATCGCAATAACCCGGATGGCTTCAAGTGGATTCAGCACGACAGCGAACACTCCTATGGTGCGTATGAGGCCGGTGATGCACGGCGTGAAAATATGGTAACGCCGCTGACCACCGCCGGAGCGAATTTCTCCTATTTCAATCCCCACTGGCTGCATGAACAACTGGCCAATCAGAATAGAGAATATCGCCTGCGGTTTGCCGACCGGGCACAGGAATTGTTCTTTAACGGCGGTCTGCTCAGTGCCGACAAGGTCTGGCAGACGATGACGGATCTGTCGTCTCAGATTGACACGGCGATTATCGCCGAATCCGCCCGCTGGGGTGATGCCACGGTATCGACGCCGCGGACGCGAAATACTTGGCTGGAAGCCCTGACGTTTTTGCATAATTATATCTATGGAACCAGCTCGACGATGTCCGACCCCACCGCCAATGGCTATCAGAACTGGCCTATGTCCTTGCGCGAAATCCGCGTCCGTGACCAGTTCCGTACGGTGAACTGGTTTCCGACGATTGATGCGCCGCAGTATAGCCAGCAGGGCGGGTATGTCGCATCGAATTACGCCTTGTCGATAACCAATCCCAACAGCAGCGGTACGATTTGCTACACACTGGACGGCACGGATCCCCGCCAGGCGCCGACTGATGAACAAGCCGGAACGGAAGTGGTCTTTATCGCGGAAAACGCCGCTAAACAGGTCCTGATACCGACCCAGAATATCTACGCTGCCGATGGGACTGTGCGTGCCGAGATCTGGACAGGTATCAGCGGTGATACCATCGCCAGTCTGACCGGCAATGCCAATTACCCGAATAATCCCAGCAATGTGCAGTATTGGACCAGTTTCCAGATGCCGACAATTAACTGGACAGATTATTACGGAACGTGTGTCCGGGCTTTAGTCTATCCTCCGACCACAGGTTCCTACACGTTCTGGATTGCCAGTGATGACAACGGACAGCTTCTGCTCAGTACCGATACCACTGCGGCCAACGCTTCGGTTATCGCTTCTGTTTCGCCTTATGTCGATTACAATACATGGACAACCTACAACAGTCAAAAATCGACCGCCAGAATCCTGACGGCTGGAAATGCCTATTACATCGAAGCCGTTCAGAAAGAACATGCCGGCGGCGACCACCTCAGTATCGCCTGGTCCGGCCCCGGTATCAGCGGCCCGGTAGTGATTGCCGGACAATACCTGTCGATTCCGGAAAATGTCTGGGCGGGCCGCAATTATACTCCGAGCGGCTGGATTACCGGCAGCGGGGCGGTTGGCTATGAACGCAATTCAAACGATGTTGTGAATTTTTCCAGCTATGTCAACAGTGGTATTAATGTCAATACCCAGATGTATAGTATCAATACCTCCTGTTATATCCGCATTCCGTTCCAGTACAGCGGGCAGGCGGTTACGGAATTACTCCTGAAAATGCGGTACGATGATGGCATTGTCGTATTTCTCAATGGTAAAGAAGTGGCACGGGACAATGTCGCCACGACAGCGGCGGCAGTCTGGAATACCGCCGCAGCAAACTATCGGGATGACAATATTGCCCTGACACAAACCACGATTAATTTGAGTACATACATCAATCAGCTTCAGGTCGGAACCAATATCCTGGCAATTCAGGGGATGAATAACGTCAGTACCAGCAGCGACTTCCTGATTTCCGCCGAACTGGTCGGCAGGATGTCGATTGGCACGCTTTCGGCAAATGCGGTTGTTTATACCGCGCCGGTGGCACTGAGCAAGAGCACCCAGGTAAAGTCACGCGTCTTCACAGGCTCTGAATGGTCCACCCTGAACAAGGCCACCTTTGCCGTTGGCCCTGTCAAAGAGAGTTTGCGTGTGACGGAACTGATGTATCATCCGCAGGACCCCAATCATGAATTCATTGAATTGCAGAACGTCGGAGCCGAGACTGTTAATCTGAACTGGGTTGCATTCGACAAGGGGATTACTTATACCTTTGGCGATGTGGATGTCGCTCCCAATGGATTTGTCCTGCTGGTCAACAACAAAGCCCGGTTTGAATCCGCCTATACCGTGCCTGCGGATGTACCGGTGATTCAGTGGACTTCCGGCCAGTTAAGCAATAGCGGTGAAACGATTCAGTTGGTTGATGCCGCCGGAACGGTCATCCAGTCGTTTGCCTACAAAGATTCGTGGTACTCCCAGACCGATGGCGATGGATTCTCGCTGACAATGCTGAATCCGAGCAGCACGGACATGACCCTCTGGAGCCAGAAAACCGGATGGGCCCCCAGCACCTTTACCGGCGGTTCCCCCGGCCAGGCCGAAACTCCTCTGGCTCCCGGCAGTATTGTTATTAATGAAATCCTGGCTCATTCCCATGATAGCGCCCCGGACTGGATCGAACTGTACAATACCACCAATTCGCCGATTTCGGTTGGCGGCTGGTATCTTAGTGATGATGCTGATAACCCGCAGGGATATCAAATCCCCGATGGCTTATTCGTTCCTCGAAATGGATATCTGGTGCTCTATGAAGAGACGCACTTCGGTACCGCATTCCGCCTGAGCGAAAATGGAGAAGAAGTTTGTCTGACTGCTGCTGTCGGCGGAGTATTGACGGGTTATAGTGTAACCCAGGACTTTGGCGCCTCGGAAACCGGCGTGTCGTTTGGACGCTATCAGAAGACCTCCGGCGGCTATGATTTTGTGCTGATGACCGCTAACACACCTAACGGTGCCAATGCCGCTCCTCTGGTTGGCCCGGTCGTTATCGCCGAGATTATGTACAATCCGCTGACCAACGGGGATGCTGAATATGTGGAAATTCAGAATATCAGCAGCCAAACAGTGGATTTGTGGCTGTCCGACGCCGGGCAACTGATTCCATGGCGATTTGTGGATGAGGACAGCAGTATTTTACTGGAAATCCCGGCCGATACATGGCTTGCCCCCGGCGAAAAGATGCTGCTGATTAAGAATTTAACCGCATACCAGAGTGAATTTGGCGTCATTCCCTCCGGCCTCAAGTATGCGGTTTGGTCCTCCGGCAGCCTGTCCAATGGCGGCGAAAGGCTGGAACTGCTCAAGCCGGGTGATACGGCCGAAGGAGTGCGATACTATGTCCGTGTGGACCGTGTGAATTATGACGATGTAGCTCCGTGGCCGACCTCGCCGGATGGAACGGGTAAAGCTCTCGGTCGTATAACACCTTCAGCTTATGGCAACGATTACGCTAACTGGCAGGCAATAACGCCCACGCAGGGGCAGTAAAATAGTTATATAAATAGCCATACAATAGCAGTATGTAGATGAAATAGAGTGTAAAATTAGCTTTCTTCCAAAAAAATAGGTAAAACAAGTAAAAAAAGAAACGGGTTGCAGAGTTTATTAAGTGATTATGGTAACACGTGATAACAATCCATTGGGACATCTGGATCCAGATAATTCAGATACATTTATTCGGCTGTTGATACCGAACCAGAAGTCAATTTTTGCCTATATTCTGGCGGTTATCCCGAATTATTCCGATGCGGAGGATATTCTCCAAAATACGATATCGGTTATCTGGAGAAAGTTTTCGATGTATCAGCCGGGGACGGATTTCCAGGCGTGGGCCATCCAGATTGCCCGTTATGAAATCTATAACTTTTTTAAGAAAAATCCCTCCGGCCAGTGTACCCTCAACGAGCAGTTACTGGAGGTCATTGAGCAGGAATCCGGTGCGATGATCGATGGGCTTGAGCAGCGTTTGACAGCTCTGAAGGAATGTGTTGTCAAATTAAATTCCCAGGATACGCAGCTTATCAAATTGCGATATGAGCAGGATTGCACCCTGAAAGTCATCAGTTCCCGGCTGTGCATATCGACCACGGCGGTATTTAAACGAATTGCGATTATTCATGGCCGGCTGGTTCGCTGCGTCCGTATGCAGTTGGCGCTGGAGTAATAGATGAATCCGACCGAACATAAAAACTTTTCGCGTGAATTGGCGGAACTGATTGTGCTGTCCATGGAAGGGCATGCCAATGCCGAACAGACGCGCCGTCTTCAGCAGATTTTGCTCGAATCCGCTCCGGCCCGCCAATACTATTATGAAGTCATTGCCAGTTATATCGGTCTTAACAGTCCCGAAGTCCTGCGCGAGTTAAACGGCAAGCCCGACACCGTCCGCAACTATATTTCGCTGTATGATGAACTGTCCAATCAGGAAGAACAGGCTCCGGGTGTACTTCTGCCGCGAAAACGGCGAGGCTGGAAGTGGCGTAAAAAACCACGTCATCCGGAACAGGAACATGCGATTGTTGAGATGGTCCAGATTCCGCGTCCCGCAATCAAACGCAATTATTTTGCAATGAAATTTTTTGCCGCCTGCGCTGCGGTGTTTCTGGGATTGCTGGTGTATGTCTATTATCATCCACGCCCCACGGAACGATTTGTCGCTCATATTGACGACGTAATGAATGTGCAGTGGTCCGAAGGTTCAGTTTCAATGGGTAGTCGGTCCAGTTTCTCAGACCGTGGTTTTTATTCATTGCTCAGCGGTTTTGTCAGGATGCAGTTTGATTCCGGCGCTGAGGCAGTGCTTGAAGGCCCGTCGGTGTTCCGCTGCAATTCGGAAAATTCCCTGTTTCTGGAACAGGGTAAGGTTTTTGTCAAAGTCGCTCCCGGACAGGAGGGTTTTGTCGTACGCACGCCCTCGGCCAAGATTACCGATCTCGGTACCCAGTTTGGCGTCTATGTCAAACCCGGCGGCATGGTTGAAGTTCAGATGATTGAAGGCAAGGCCCTGGTTGAGTACACTAACGGCAGTGCCGGCAAAGAAGCCTTTGTGATGTCCGCTCAAAAAGCCCTGACGATTGACCCTGAAACCCATGCCTGTGAATCGATAGAGTATGATGATCAATATTTTGCTCGTACCATCAATTCACATGAAAGCATAATCTGGCGGGGAGAGTCCCTGAACCTTGCCGACATTGCCGGCGGCGGGAATGGATTTGGCACTGGTACCATTAATCATTCCATTGACCTGATTTCAGGTAAAGTCGAAGCGGATACGCACACCATGTTTGCTCGACCTTCGAAATACTATGTTGTTACTCCGGATGTACCGTATGTGGATTGTGTCTTTGTTCCGGATGGGAACCAGGGGCCGGTGCAGATCAGTTCAACGGGGCTGGTTTTTAAATCCTGCCCGGCGACGGACGGCCAATATTCATGGGATATTATTAATGGCCTCTATGATGTCAGTCCGCCTTCCAAACGCACATCGTTTGTAATGAATGGTAAAGAAGTCTCTCTGGCTTCGCATCCAACACTCGGCTTACATGCCAACACGGGAATCACGTTTGATCTGCAGGAAATCAGGCAGACACTGAATGGAGCAAAAATAGCCTCGTTTACCGGTTATTGCGGCTTTGATGCAGAATTGTTCAGACATGAGGAAGTGCACCAAAAATATCATACGAAAGCCGATATTACTGTTTTAGTAGACGGTGAGGTCGTCTTTGAGAAAAAATTTCTGGATTTGGCGGATGGTTTTATTCCCGTAAACATAAAGTTTAAGGAAAACGCCCGGTTCCTGACGCTGGTTACGACCAACAGTGTCGGCGAAGAAACATCGTATTTATCCTGGGTCTTGTGGGTCGATCCGACAATCCATCTGAATACGACATCACGATAAAGGACGGTCTGGGGGGACGTCCTTTTCTTTCTTTTTTTAGATTATTTTTTGGGGGTATAAACTCGCACGTAATCGATAAGGAACTTCTGTGGGAAGATGCTGTCGTCGATACCCTGCTGACCGCCCCAGGCGCCGCCGATGGCCGTGTTGAGAATCAGGTAATGCGGCTTATCATAGGGCCAGACATCACTGCCGGTTCCCTCGTTTTTGAACGTGAAATAGTGATGGTTATCGAAGTAAAAGTCCAGCCGGTCCTCATACCATTCCACGGCATACAGGTGAAACGTTTCCCATGGTTTTTCGGCCTTGATGCTTGCGCCCTTGCCGGTTTTTTTCACATGATTATATGCCTTGGTATGAATGTTGGCGTGGATTAGTTTCGGATCATATCCCACGTTTTCCATGATATCAACCTCGCCGCAGGCGGGCCAGCCGACCTGACGGATCGAATCCCCCAGCATCCAGATTGCCGGCCAGGTTCCCTTGCCCGTCGGCAGTTGAGCCCGGACTTCAATCCGCCCATACAGGAACGACTGCTTGCCCGCGGTAATTACGCTGGCTGAGGTGTAGTGTCCGTCTTTGAATTCCTCTTTCCGTGATTCAATCACCAGCTTGCCATCCTCCTGCCGGGCGTTTTCCACTCGGGCACGGGTATAATACTGTTTTTCCTGATTGCGTATAAATCCCTCCTCATAATTCCATTTCGTCGAATCCACCAGTCCCGAACCGTTGAATTCATCCGACCAGCTCAACTCCCACTGTGGGTCTTCCGGCTGCACAAACGCATCAGTCGGACAAGTCATGCTGGACTTCAAAGCCATCTGGTTTTGAGTCTGGCCCCCCGTTTGCAGGAAAAAACCGCCTTCGGCCAGTCCCGCGTTGATATGCATGGCCGGGTTATTATCAGCGGTAAATGTCGCCATACCCAGCGCTGCCCACTGCCCATCCACTGCCTGGACCCAGCCGTTGCCGAATCGCGCCCGGCGTATCTGCTGGGCACTGGTGCCGTTGCGGCGAAAATCTTCCACAAACGAATAATACCCGCTTAACGAGTCGCCGCCGGTAATGGTCTGAAATGTCGCCAGATGCTTCCATTGTTTGGACTCGGGCAGATAGAAAAACGCTGCATACGTCGTCCGGTCCCCCTCGACGGTCGCCTTGACCATGCACCGAATCCGCTGGCCGATTTTCCAGTCGTAGTCGAACATGCTTTTGCCGCCGGTGCCTTCATTGCCAAACCGGTCGATCTTGACATCCTGGCCGTTATAAAGCACTTTCACGCGGCGGTCTTCGGGAACACTGTTTGGATTGTCCTGGTCACCCGGGTCCCACACCGAAAACAGCACCACCTTGCGGCCCTCGAAAAGTTCCTGTATCCCGAAATAGCCGTTGTTGAATCCGCACACACAGAAATAGCTGCCCGGCACCGATTCTTCGACCGTGAGCTCATTATAATAGGTCATCCCAGCCGGGGCTGGATACCACAGATGCACACTGCGGGCGGCACGGGGGGCGTCCTGTTCGGCTGCTATTCCACAACAAACTAAACATGCCATCCACACGATTGGAGCAATCCAAGATATCCGTCGCATTGTTTTGTCCTTTCAATCAATAAAGGCTCTTGCTGCCACACGAAACGACCTACACAAAATATAAGGACACTGCATTATCCTCCCAAGATACAGCAAATTTGCTGAAAAATCAGGATATCGAGTCTGAAAAATCTCAAAATAGGGATGAAATGGTAACAGAAAGGTAACAAACAAGGTCTATTTTGACTTTCATAGTCAATCTTTTTCTGTTACCCTATTTAACGAAAGGAGCGGAACAATGAAAAAGACAGGAATGTTGTGGTTGTGCCTGCTGATCGGATCAGCGGCGGCGGTAGGAGCAGCCCCGGCCGGGGAGCCGGGCAAAAGTGTGACGGTCTTGTTTCAGGATGCGTTATATCAGGAACAGACTGCGGGCGATCTGGATAAGGCGATAGAATTATACCAGAAAGTCCTCGACGAGGCCGGCCAGACCGAAAAACTGGCGGCAAAAG
>JBDKVE010000318.1:0-4344 GCA_039679345.1 Anaerohalosphaeraceae bacterium | reverse complement strand
TTTCGCCCTGCTTCGCGTCGAGGCGATTAACTACCAGGAACCGGAAAAGCTGGCCGAAAAAGTTGTGTTCCGCGACCTGACCCCCTTGCATGCTGAAGAGCGGTTCATTCTCGAAACCACCCAGGATGAATTGAGCACGCGTATCATGGATTTGATTACGCCCATCGGCAAAGGTCAGCGTGCCTTGATTGTTGCTCCGCCGCGTACCGGTAAGACCGTGCTGCTTCAGAAACTGGCCAACGCCATCAGCACCAACTATCCGGATGTGCGGATGATTGTCTTGTTGATTGACGAGCGTCCGGAAGAAGTGACCGACTTCAAACGCAAGGTTGCCAAGGATGTCGAAGTCATCAGCTCGACGTTTGATGAGCCTACCGCCCGTCACTGCCAAGTGTCGGAAATGGTTATCGAGAAGGCCAAGCGTATGGTCGAATACGGCGAAGACGTGGTGATTCTGCTGGATTCAATTACCCGTCTGGCCCGTGCCTACAATACCGAAATGCCGCATTCGGGCAAGATTCTGACCGGTGGTGTGGATGCCAACGCGATGCAGATGCCCAAGCGGTTCTTTGGCGCCGCCCGTAATATCGAACACGGCGGTTCGCTGACGATACTGGCGACAGCCCTGATCGACACCGGCTCCAAGATGGACGAAGTGATTTTCGAAGAGTTCAAGGCCACCGGCAACATGGAACTGCATCTGGATCGCCGCCTGGTTGAAAAACGCATCTTCCCCGCCATCGACATCAGCAAGAGCGGCACACGGCGTGAAGAACTGCTGCTGGATCGCAAGGAACTGGAACTGGTTTATCGTCTGCGTAAGGTGCTCAGCGAAATGAACCTGGTTGAGGCCGTGGAACTGCTGAAAAACAGGCTGGCCAAGTACCGCAGCAACGCCGAGTTCCTGATGACCCTGAATCTGGATTAAACCAAACCCAGACTTTACAAATTCGACCGATTTTGTACAATATAGTCCCGGCCATCGCGGCCGGGATTTTTTATTTAAAAACAGACTGACAGACGAGAACCAGGTATCGATATGGCACAAGAGCTACCCAAGATTTATGACCCGCAAAGTACACAGCAGCAGGCCGAGCAGTTATGGGCCCAGGGACGGTATTATCATGCGAATGAAAAGACGGCAACTCCAAAAAAGACTTATGCGGTCGTGATTCCGCCTCCGAATGTGACGGCGGCCCTGCATCTTGGCCATGCCTTAAATAATACACTTCAGGATATTCTGGTACGGTTTCATCGGATGCTGGGCAAAGCGACCCTGTGGATGCCGGGGACGGACCATGCCGGGATTGCCACCCAGACCGTGGTCGATAAGCGATTACGAGCTGAAAAGAAGCCCGCTCTGGTTGATTATAAAGAGATGGAAAAAAACGGGCAGGATGGCCGTTCGCAGTTTGTGGCGAAAGTGCAATCATGGAAAGATGAATACGAGGCCCGGATTCTGGGGCAGCTTAAGAGTATGGGCTGTTCCTGCGACTGGGACCGGACCCGGTTTACCATGGATGAGGTCTGTGCCAAAGCGGTGCGGGCGGTGTTTTTCAAGCTCTTTGCCGATGGGCTGATTTATCGCGGCAAACGGCTGGTCAACTGGGATCCGGCCACGCAGACCGTGCTGGCCGACGATGAAGTGGAACACCAGACCGTCAAAGGATTTTTCTGGTATCTGAAATATCCGCTCGTTGAGCCGGTGGTAATCAATGGGCAAACCATAGAACATGTGACTGTGGCCACGACGCGCCCCGAAACGATGCTGGGTGATACGGCCGTGGCGATGAATCCCAGTGACCCGCGGGCTAAAGCGCTGGTGGGTAAACAAGTTCGCCTCCCGATTGTGGGGCGGCTGATTCCGATTGTCGCTGATGAACATGTGGTCCTGCCCGACCCGGAAAGCAGTGAGGAAAAAGCTAAATTCTCCACCGGCTTTTTGAAGGTCACGCCCGCCCATGACCCGGATGACTGGCAGATCGGGCAGCGGCATAATCTGCCGGTGATTAACGTGATGGCTCCCGACGGCTCCATCAGCGATAAATTTGGCTGGACGGATTGGGATGTCGTGAAAAATCCGGATGTGGAAAATATCATCGGGATGGATCGCTTCGAAGCTCGCGAAGCCATTGTGGAATGGTTCCGCACGGAAAAGCTGCTGGCCGAAGTGCGCGATTATTCTCACGAAGTGGGTCACAGCTACCGCAGCCATGTGCCGATTGAGCCGTATCTGTCCGACCAGTGGTATATTGCGGTGAAAAAGCCGATTCCGAATTGTCGATTGTCGATGGATGATTGTCGATTGGAGACCGAGACACGTGATGGTATCGCCTATATCAAAGGAACGGATGTTCCGGGAAATTCATTGGCCGGATTGGCTCTGTGGCCTTTGCTGGATGGGCGATTGAAGTTTTATCCGGAACGCTATCGCAACAATTATCAGACCTGGCTGGAGAATCTTCGCGACTGGCCCATCAGCCGGCAATTGTGGTGGGGACATAGAATTCCAGTTTGGAGCAAGTCCTTTTCTTTAACCGGTAATAGCTGGGAAGAAACGGTCGAAAAAGAGAGGTTACTTTATTTACATGGCAGTGTTGCATGCCGAATTATTCATGTAGATTCCGGGAAGTTGATACTAAATCCAGAGGAATATCTATATCCCATCCGAAAGGAGACGGAAGGTGAATATATATCCTATTTTTGCCCAACACCTGATGAGGGGTTGCGAGATGAAGTAGCAAAGGCAATGGGCTATAAGCAAGATAGTGATGTTCTGGATACGTGGTTTTCGTCTGCCTTGTGGCCGTTCAGTACGATGGGCTGGCCCGAACAGAATGAGACGCTCAAGGCGTTTTATCCAACCAATGTCCTCTGCACTGCCCGCGAGATTATTACGCTGTGGGTGTCGCGCATGGTGATGATGGGGCAGTACTGCCTCGGCGATATTCCGTTTGGCGATGTGTATATTCATGCGATGATTCAGGATGGTCAGGGACGCAAGATGTCCAAGAGCCTCGGCAACGGCATCGACCCGCTGACGATTATCGAAAGCCACGGGGCCGACGCGATGCGGTTCACGCTGGCCGGGATGACCACCGATACGCAGGATGTGCGTATGCCTGTGGCGGCACTGACGCTGCCCGATGGCCGCACCGTCAACAGTTCGCCCAAATTCGACAATGGCCGCAACTTCTGCAACAAGCTGTGGAATGCGTCGCGGTTTGCGATGATGAATCTGGAAGGCACAGACCCGGCGGCATTTGATGCGTCGAAGTTGGATATTACCGATAAATGGATTCTATCGCGTCTGGCAGCGGTGGTCAGGGATGTGACTGAGACACTAACAAGTTATCGCTTCAACGATCCGGTTAATGCACTCTATAAATTCTTCTGGAACGACTTGTGCGACTGGTACCTTGAATGGGCCAAGCCGCGTATGGCCGATGCCGCCCAGCGGCCGATTGCCCAGAATGTGCTGGCCTTTGCACTCGACCAGACGCTGCGGATGCTGCACCCGTTTGTCCCATTTATTACCGAAGGCATCTTCCAGAATCTCAATACCATCGCCCCGGTACGCAAACTGGGAACGCTGGCCGCGGCCCCGTCGGCGGAGTCAATTATGATTGCCCCCTGGCCTGCCGGGCTGGACTCGTTTATCGCCCCGGATATCGAACGGCAGATTGAAACAATGCAGAATTGTATCGGTGCCATCCGCGAGATACGCAATAAATACAATATTCACCCCGCCAAGCGGCTGATTGGGACTCTTGTCGCCCCGCAGGGCCGCCTCCAGATGCTTCGAGACAACAGCCGCTTAATTTGTGAACTGGCCGGAATGGAACAATTAATTATCGAGGCCGATGCCCCCAAACCCGCCAATTCCGCCGCTGCGATTGTTGAGGAAATGCAAATTTATGTCCATGATGTCGTGGACGTGGAGGCCGAGCGGCAGCGTCTGCAAAAGCAAAAGGAATTCATCGAAAGCGGTATTCGCCCGCTGCAGGCCAAGCTCTCCAACGAAAGCTTTGTCAGCCGGGCCAAGCCCGAGGTTGTCGAGCAGAGCCGCCAGAAACTCAAAGACCTGACCGACCAGCTCGACGCGGTGAATAAAAACCTGGCCGAACTGGCCTAATTGAAAGGCTGCGTATGGAAATCCCGATGGAACTGTCGCAAATCCTGATTAATGAATCCGTCGATCAGCAGGTGATTGTCCTGAAGGAGTTGCAGGGGGGGCGGAGTTTTCCCATTGTCATCGGGATGCCTGAGATTCTGGCGATAGACCGTCGGCTCAAGGGAATCGAATTGCCGCGTCCGCTGACGCATGACCTGCTGGCCCGGGTG
>JBDKVE010000317.1:0-9555 GCA_039679345.1 Anaerohalosphaeraceae bacterium | reverse complement strand
AGCAAATCGATACCGAACCGCTCCAGGGCTTTGTATTTGCTTTCCGGGCTGTCGTCGGTAACTTTCTGACCGCCGCGAAGCTCCTCCACGGCCTGTTCTATCTGTTTGACTGTGACAGAGTTAACGCTGAGGATTTCCTTGGCATCGCTTTTGATGTCGGCCAGTGACAACAGGAGATGCTCAATGCTGAGATACTCATCCCCCATCTTATCGGCTCGATTCTGGGCATCGAGAATGACCTGAGTATAGGCGGGGTCCGGCATAAGCTGAGTCCCCACCGAGCCTTTGGGCAGGCGGTTCAGCTCGCTGTCGGTCATGGACTGTATTCGAGAGACATTGGCTCCAATTTTCTTTAATATCTGGACGCCAAGCCCTTCTTCGTCATCCAGCAATACATACAGCAAATGCAGCGGGGTCATCATGGTGTGGCTGCGTGCCATGGCCGTCTGCTGGCTGGTCGCCAGTGCTTCCTGAACTTTGACTGTAAATTTATCAAATTTCATCGTTTACGTTCCTTTCCTCGTGATTTATCCCACGAGCCAATTAGGTAATTGCAAACGATGTGCCGCCGGAGCAATTATTCGTATCTCTATTTAATAAAACAATTTAAAGATATGGATACAGAATGACTGCTATGCCAATATGGCAGATTGCCCCTGCCCGCGTATTCAACTATGACTGCTTTTACCGATGACGGGCCAGTTTGGCAAATTCTTCAATCAAAGCTCTGGTGTGTTTGCCGCAGGTGCCTGTGCCGATGGTCTGGCCGTCAAACTGAACGATGGGGACAATATCCTTGGTGGTCACGGCCATAATCAGTTCTTCGCACTGGACTGCCTGGGCAGGAGTCAGATTTTTTTCGATGATGCCAAGGCCACAGTTTTTTGCGATTTTGACAACCACACTGCGAGTGATGGACGGCAAGATATCCGATCCAAGAGGTCTTGTGACAAGGGCCTTTTGTTTGGCATCGACGGCAAAGAACGCACTGCCGGAGCCTTCGGTAATCTCGCCGGCGTCGTTGACGAGGATGGCTTCGTAGCAGCCTTTCTTTTCGGCGACCATCTTGGCCATGACGTTGGGCAGTAGGTTCAGGGATTTAATATCGCAACGCTTCCAGCGTAAGTCCGGATGGGTGCAGACTTTAATGCCATGTTCCTTTTCGCCGGGCTTGTCGGTCAGTTCGTTGACTGTCAGGAAAAATATCGGCTTTATGTTTTTTCCGGGCAAGTGGTTACGAGGCTCAGAGCCGCGCGTAATGTGGAAATACATCCGGGCATTGGCAAAACCGGATTTTTGATAGGCACCCAGGACTTTCCGGCGAACTTCTTTGATATCGATATTGTCAATCCATATTTCACGCAGACTGTGTTCAAATCGCCCCAGATGTTCATCGAGAGCAAAGATTTGGCCGTCGTAGCTGCGAAGGACTTCATAGACACCATCGCCAAAAAAAGTACCTCGATCCAGATAAGCAGGATCGATTTTTGACATTGGAAACACATCATCGTTAATCATCGCAAGTTCCATCTGCGGTGTTCTCCTAAATTAAAAGACTATATAGACCTACTAATATCATATATTACAACAATAACTTCCTTATACTTCGTCAAAACAGGTTGAAAAGAGTAATCAAATTAACGGCCCCATGTTTGCTATTCTAAACACAAAACATGCTTCTTTTTACATATAACAGATATTGTTCATTCACATGTAGATATACAAGCAAAGTTTTCTGAAAAATATCACAGGTTTATAACTTTTTTCTTTACAATTCCCGACAGAACACTAGAATAACGGGTCTTTGTCGTATGCTAAAGTAAATATTAGAACTCTATCAGTATAGATCGAGGAGTCATCATGTACGCGATTATCGAACAAGGCGGAAAACAGTTTAAGGTCTCTCAGGGAGACGTTATTAATATTGAACTGACCGAAGTTGCCCCGGATGCCAAGACCATTGAACTGAACAAGGTTCTGTTCGTCAGCGACGGTGAGCAGGTCAAGATCGGCGCCCCCTACCTTGAAGGCGCCAAGGTCATTGCCAGCTTCAAGGTCTCTGCGGCCGATGCCGTCGTCAAAGGCCCTAAGGTCATTGCGATGACATTCCGCAAACGTAAAAACAGCGCCAAGAAGATTGGCCATCGGCAGAAATATCTGCAGGTTACTATCGACAGCATTGAAGCCTAAGTCTTTACAGGCCAATTCCTGAAAATTAAAAAAGCCCGGTTCAACGCCGGGCTTTTTTTATGCATGGAACAGACCGTTCCTTTTTTCCCTTACTTTGTCACAGCCTTTGTTTTATCGAGATGGCTTTTCAGAAATGCCTCAATCTGCGATACCAGTTCCGGCGTTTGGAATTGCTGGCCGCCATGGCCGGCATCTTTGAGTGTAACAAATTCCGTCGGGACATCCGCCTTTTTCAGGGCTTCACACAGCATTTGGCTTTGTTCTATCGGCACAACGGTATCTTTATCGCCATGAACCAACAGCATCGGGGCATCGTCTTTAGAAACATACGCCATCGGGCTGGCTTTTTGGGCTTTATCCGGATTGTCCTGGGCCTGCCCGCCAAGCAGTTTGCTTACCACGGAGTCGGGTTTAGCGTAGTCTTCGAAGCCTTTTGCAGAAACAAAAGATGTAAAATCCGTCGGGCCGTAATAATCACAGACGACCTGAACAGCGCTGGACTGGTCCAGGTTTTCGCCGGTGTCGAATTCTTTCACATCCCCGGTCGTCCCGAGCAAGGCCACCAGATGCCCGCCCGCCGAACCGCCCCATGCAGCAAGCCGGTCAACGTCGAGGTTATACTGGTCGGCATGGGCGCGCAACCAGCGAATCGCAGCTTTGCAATCTTCAATCTGGGCGGGGAATATGGCTACGTCTGTCAAGCGATATTGCACACTGGCAACCGCAAAACCTTTCTGGATAAAGCCCATTCGGGCGGGAAGACAATTTTCTTTGGATCCTTCACGCCAACCGCCGCCGTGAATCCAGACGATAACCGGTAATTTACCCGAAGCCTGTTCGGGACGATATAAATCCAGACAGAGCGTTTTATCATCGACTGTCCGGTAAGGAATATCTTTCAGAACAGGCGCGTTCGATAATTGCGGCGATGTCAGGGGAGTATCTGATTTTGAAAGATGCTTCCTGAAAAAATCATCAATCATCATGATGACTTCAGGTGTCGTAAATTCAGCGCCGCCGTGATTGGCCCCTTCAATCGGATGATATACCGAATCCACCCCGGCCTTTTGCAGCAATTCGTGGAATACAATACTCTGGCCAAGCGGCACAAGGCCATCTTTTGTTCCATGAACGATTAAAACCGGAGCATCCCCTTTGGAGACAAATGTCACCGGGCTTGCCTTGGCGGCGGTATCCCGCTTTTCAGCAAGCGGGCCCCCGAACAACTTATACAGGACCGAATCGGGTTTTGAGGTGTTTTCATCATTGGCCATGGACGCAGCACCTGTAAAGCTGGTCGGACCATAATAATCACACACCGCCTGAACCGCACTGGACTGGTCCAGATTGTCCCCTTTATCGAATTCTTTGGTATCGCCGGTGGTCCCCAGCAACGCCACCAGATGTCCGCCGGCGGATTCACCCCATGCGGCAAACCGGCCGGTATCGAGATTGTACTGGTCGGAATGGGCACGCAGCCAGCGGACGGCGGCCTTGCAGTCTTCAATCTGAGCGGGATACGGGGCCTTGTTGGTCAGGCGATACTGGACACTGGCAAGCGCATAGCCTTTTTGAACAAAGCCCATCCATAACGGCAGACATTGTTCCTTGGAACCGTATAACCATGCCCCGCCATGAATCCAGACTACCACCGGCAGTTTGCCCTGAACCGCCTGCCGCGGCCGATATAAATCCAGAGACAGCTTGATGCCGTCCACCTCGGCATACTGGATATCCTGGATACGTTCGACTTCTTTGGCCAGATTGGCAAAATTTCCCCACCCCGGAGATGCCGGCGGGGTATTGACAACAGAATCTTCCGCCGCGAAAACCGTGATAGTCCATCCCAATAAAACAACACTCAACAATAGGCCATATCGTAACATAAGCATCCTTCCTTATTTTTTGACAACCCCTTTTTTCAGAATGATATTGGCATAGAGCGCCGACTCCCCCGTGGCCACCACAGCAAAGGCTTTTTTTGCCCGTTCATAGAAGGCAAATCGTTCAACAAATTCAAAATCCATGAATTTTTCGCCGCTGTCTTTGATGATTTTACGGTACTGGTCCCATATCGGCGTCTTGACGGTATCGCCGGGAACCACCTGCATCAGGGCAACCGGCTGAGGGACATAGATATCCAGAGGAAACAGCTTCAATATGGCTTCCAGCATCGGCGGCACGCCGTGGCCGTCGGCTCGAATGAGCCGCTGGGCGATAGACGCTGCGGGGAAATTGCCGTCAGCGATGACGATTTCGTCGCCATGGCCCATTTCCATCAACACTTTCAACAACTCCGGGCTTAGGATGCCGGGGATGTATTTCAGCATAAGTATCTCCTTATTGTATTTAACTACTTTTTAATCTTCAAACTGAGAAGTCAGGCTTATCTTATTTGTTTCAGTTTCAACTCCAGGCGCTGGATTCCCGCTTTTGCGGGAATGACAAACTGAGATAACTATTTTCAAATCGGTTTTGAGTTTATTAATATTTATGACCATGCACATTGGACGTTCTAAAACCAAAAATTGCAATCACCACAAAACAAATCAGCGGCAGAACAAAAGAGACTCGCGTACTGGACAAGACCATAAAGCCCAGATTGACAGCACTCTGGTCCATAATCCATCCCTGCATGGGGGGCATCAGGCAGCCGCCGCCGATGGCCATAATCAGGCCGGCAGCCCCCAGCTTGGCATCATCGCCAAGGCCCTTGAGGGCGATTCCGTAAATCGTCGGGAACATCAGCGACATACAGGCGGATATCCCAATCAGACAATAGAGTCCTGTCATACCTTTAATAAAGATTGTTCCAGCCGTAAAGCCAAATCCGCCAACCGCAAGGGTCAACAATAATCCGCCGGGGCTGAAATATTTCAGCAGGAAGGTGCAGATAAAGCGGCTGGTAACAAAAATAGCCATCGCCACCGTGTTATATAACTGGCCCTTGTCTTTGGGGATGCCCAATTCGTTTTCAGCATATTGAATGATAAACGTCCAGACCATAATCTGGGCGCCCACATAAAAGGCCTGTGCAATAACCCCTTCGACATACTTGGCATTAGAAAACAATCGTTTCAGCGTTGGAATCAGATGCAGCGATTTATCATCATCGCTCTTGCTTCGGGGCAATTTGGCTAAGGCAAATATCACCAGTACAGCCAGCACGACCAGACCTAATCCCAGATACGGACCGATGATGGTATCGATATCCTGTTGCCGAATGGCGGCGAATTGTTCCGGCGAAGCCACCTGCATCACGCGGCGACCCGCCTCATCTGTTTTATCAAGCTTGGCCAGAATGAAGTATTTGGCAACCAACATCCCTGTAATCGAACCCATAGGATTAAAAGACTGGGCGAAATTCAGACGCCGGGTAGAAGTCTCTTCCGGCCCCATAGCCAGAATATAGGGATTGGCACTGGTTTCCAGAAATGACAGCCCGCAGGTCATTACGAAATATGAAAGCAGAAAGGCCCAGAACGCCATCATCCAGCCGGAAGGGATAAACATCAGGCATCCAGCCGCATAGAGCGCAAGGCCAGTGAGAATGCCGGCTTTATAGCTGAATCGTTTGATAAACAGGGCCGCAGGAAAAGCCATCACACAATAACCGCCATAAAAGGCAAACTGAACCAGCGAGCTTTCAAAATTGCTGATCAGCAGGATATTCTTGAACGCCGCGACCATCGGGTTGGTGATATCATTGGCAAAACCCCATAATGCAAATAGAAATGTCACCAGTGCAAATGAAAATAATAACTCTTTGGGAATAACCGCTTTATGCGAACCGGGATTTGCCGTGCTGCCTGAGCTTGTTTCCGCCATAAACACACCTTTCCTTGGAAGTCAATCCTGCCTATTTCAGTTCTTCGTCGAATACTACCGCCACTTTGCCGCATTTGCCGCTGGCCATTAAGGCGTACGCCTCACTGACCCGGTCCAGCGGAAAACGGTGGGTAATCAGCGTTTCGGGGTGGATATTCCACCGGACCAGCCGTTCGACCAGTTCTTCCATCCGCCAGAGGTTGGTCACCCAGGAGCCGTAGATGGTCTTCTGGTCGTGGATTATATCCGGGGAGGGCTGGAAAGAGCAAGTCCCACCTTCGCCGAGAAATACGATTTTCCCCCATTTGCGGGTGGCCTGAATGCAGGTCAGTCGGGCCTTGTCATTGGCGGAGCAATCGACAGACCGTTCAACACCGCTGCCGCCGGTCAGACTGCGAATCTGGGCAACATTGTCCGGTCCGGCCTTGAACACCGCGTCAAACAGATTCATTTTTTGTGCAATGGCAAGTCGCTCGTCAATGACTTCAATGCCGTAGATTCTGGCCGCCCCCATCGCCCGGGCCAGCATCGCCGTGGCAAGACCGACCGGCCCAAGCCCGGTGACCAGTACCGCGTCATTGCCGCAGATGCCGATTTTTTCCAGTCCTTCATAGACGGTGCCAAAACCGCAGGCGACCTGGGCACCGTCGGAATAGGTCAGCGGCTCGGGCAGAAAGACGAGGTCTTTTTCTTCGGCCAGCATATACTGGGCCATGCCGCCATCCCGCTGCCAGCCGTAGGCCCGACGGTATTTTTCGCTGGTGCAGGAAATCATATAGCCCCTCCGGCAGTCATTGCAGACGCCGCAACCGGAGATGTGGTAGATAATCACGCGGTCGCCGGTCTTGAATCGACGACAGCCCGGCCCGCATTCGGCAATCTGCCCGGCCGGTTCGTGGCCGGCAATCATGCCTTTCTGGTAGCCTTCCGGGCCTTTGCCCAGATGCTCATGATAGATGCAGCGAATGTCCGAGCCGCAGATGGTGGACGATTTCATTTTGATGAGGACTTCGCCGTGACCGGGGGAGGGTATCGCAAACTCTTTGAGTTCGACGGTACTATTGCCCGGCAGGATGGCGCCTTTCATTGTTTTCATGGATACTCCTTGCAGCCTGTTACTGCTTGATTTTCATTTTAAAGACCACCGCATGTTCACAGGGCCACTGGCTGACGGGCTTAATTATAAGTCCATCCGATTCCTGTGTCCATTGCAGCTTTTCTTTACTACCCACCAACCGGCAATCCGAAATCGATACGCCGGCCAGTGATTTGATTTTCAGGTCCGATGTCGGTACGCCGAGGGCGATGGCATAGAGCGTATTGCCTTGGGTGGTGAAGCGAATATCATCGGCCTTGAAGGGATAATCTTCCTTGAAATGACCGCCGCCGACCACTGTCGGGCCTTCGCCATAGACTTTCCACGGGCGTGTGCCATAGATGGCCTCGCCGTTCATGTCCATCCAGGGTCCCAGTTCGGTCAGGAGTTTTTCCGACTCCGGCGGCAGGCTGCCATCGGGCCTGAGCACGATATTGAGCAGCATGTTGCCGTTTTTGCTGACGATATCGGCCAAGAGACGAATGACCTGCCCGGTTGTTTTATAGCGGTCGCGTGTTCGGTAATACCAGTCGCCGTTGGATGTGTCGGTCTGCCACGGAAGCGGATTGATATCCTTCATCGCCCCGCGTTCGACATCCTGCACACAGGCCTGACGGTTGAACTCGCCTGAGCCCATTTCCTTGCAGGTATAAACGGCTTGCAGTTCGCCGCGGTGTTGCTGCATATTGGTATTGTAGAAATGAGCCACCAGCCCCCTGCCGACCTCGCCAAAGGGGAATCCGCCGTCGGAATAGAGCAAATCCGGCTGATACTGTTCCACGAGGTCGCGTATCCGCTTATCCCAGGTTTGATGCCATTGCGGATCCTTGGCGTACCACTTGTCACCGCCGCCAAAGGGTTCCTCATGTTTGGGATGGTAGAGGTCCCAATACTTCGAATCGTTGCCATCATACGGTACGCCGGCTTTCGGGCCGTCTTTGTCGGCGCCGTGGCTGGAGGTAAACCAGGTGTAGCTGGCCGCCAGATGCTCTGAAACACCAAACCGCAGGCCGTATTTTTTGGCGGCGGCCTGCCACTGGCCCACAATATCCCGCTGGGGCCCCATTTTCACTGCGTTCCAGCGGTGATACGTCGAATCCCACAGGTCGAAATTATCGTGGTGAACGGCCATACTGACAAAATACTTCGCCCCGGCCTTTTTATACAGCGACATCAGATATTCAGGGTCCCAATTTTCCGCTTTCCAGAGCGGGATAATGTCTTTATAGCCAAACTCGGAAGGGTGGCCGTAGGTTTTCACATGATAATTATAAGCTCCATCGCCCTGCAGATACATCCGCCGGGCATACCAGTCCCCCTGCCCGGGTACGGCCTGCGGGCCCCAGTGAGCCCAGATACCGAACTTGGCATCGCGAAACCATTCCGGGGCCTGGTACTGCTGGAGCGATTCCCATGTCGCGTCAAACTGCTTTGCTTTCGAGGCACAGCCCTGTAGCACCACCGTCACAACTGAAATGGAGATTAAAAGCGATAATTTTACACGACTCATTATACTTTCCCTTTCCCGTAACTATCTTATTCCAATTCAGATCTCATTGTGCTGAATACTATGGATTGGCCGGAGCCAACTGGATATCCCAGACATTCACGGCTTTCCAGGCTGAACTATCGGCTGGAGCCAAAACAATATGATAGACGCCCGATTTCTCAAACGTCATGCTGCCGGCTTCAATGGTTATGGGTTTGTCCCAGCCTCCAGATGCAGGAATAGCCATTTTGAGCTGATTTCCTTCTGCAGTTAGATGTAATTGCGAAGCTCCAGCCCCGGCAGCAAACTGTCCCCGAACGAGATATGTACCGGGGGCAGGAATTCGAACCAGCCAGTGCACAGCGTCTTTGGGATTGTCCCAGAAACCAATATTTGTCTGGCTATTCCTTTCTTCGAGAGCAATCTTCTCACCTTCAAGGGTTGCTTGTTCGGCTTTCAGAACAATCGCCTGTGAAGTCGCAAAAGGATTGGCCGTCATTTCAAAGCTATCCAATTTGAAGCTATAGGCGTATTGACAGGGCCGTTGAGAATCGCTCAGTTTTGGTGTATGAATCGTCAGGCTTTTATCGGGATTAACCGTATAGGATACCGCCGCATCGCTGCCCAGAAGAGATACACGGGCGCCGGAGGCATTCTGAACATTCATGGAATCAAGGGTGAAATCGCCGTCGGGCCAGCCCAGACAGATGGCATACAGCGTTTTGCCGTCTTTGCTGCGGGTAAAGCGGACATCCCGGGGCGTGTAGTGAATGGTATCCAGGAAACCGCCGCCTTTGGTCATCCGGGTGGGACCCTGGCCGTATATCAGCCACGGGCGGGTGGCGTAAATGGCTTCACCGTTGACTTTGAGCCATTGGCCCATTTCGCGCAGCAATTGCTGCTGCTGGTCGGTAATGGTCCCGTCGGCTTTGGGGCAGACATTCAGGAGCAA
>JBDKVE010000316.1:0-2481 GCA_039679345.1 Anaerohalosphaeraceae bacterium | reverse complement strand
TCGGTTTGCTTTGTGTGTGGATGTGCAGGGAATTGTCGACAGACAGGCCCGGGTTGCGATTATGAAGCGACGGGAAGAATTCGAATTAGATCCTGCGGGCTTTTGCGCCCGATTCGCTGTCGAACAGAAATTACTAAGGGCGCGTATAAAACAAGCGCAGCAAATATTGCCCCAAGTCCATCTTCCCCAGGCTTTATACCGGTATATTGGTCAGCTTTGTTCTGAGGCCTTTGCGGCAGGACTGCGTGGCGATATTGTGCTGTCGAAGGCCGCAAAAACTCTCGCGGCCTGGCGGGACCACCTTGAGGTTACCCGGCAGGATATCGACGATATGGCGCCCTTGGTATTGGCCCATCGTCTTCGGCAGCCGCCGGAAGAAAATCAAACTCCTCAGACTGAGCAGCAGCCGGAAAAACAGCAAGAGCAAGGCGAGCCGGAAAAACAAAACCGGAAACCGCCCAGTGATCCGCTGGAAAACAGCAAATCTTCCGACCAGCGGGAAACCAGCCACCAGGAAAGAGAAAACTCCGGCAGCGGTGCAAAGCCTTCCACCGAAGTCGTATTTGCCGTAGGAAAACCTTTTGCGGTAACAAGGATTACTTACAAACAGGATCGCAAGGCGCGGCGGGGATCAGGCCGCCGGTCCCGCACCCAGACTGATTCCAGTATGGGCCGCTATGTAAAAAGCACCGGCCGCAGGGAGCGAAATGATTTTGCGATTGACGCGACCATCCGGGCAGCGGCGCCGTTTCAAATCAGCCGGTCTTCTCCCGGTGTGGCGATCGCGATAGAAACTGCCGATATCCGTGAAAAAATCCGGGAAAAGCGAATCGGCAACTTTATCTTATTTGTTGTCGATGCCAGCGGTTCGATGGGAGCCAGGCAGCGGATGATTGAAACAAAAGGAGCGATTTTGTCCTTGCTGCTTGATGCCTATCAAAAGCGGGACAGGGTAGGAATGATTGCCTTTAAGGAAGACCATGCGGAAGTGATATTACCGCCGACCAATAGTGTTGAACTAGCACAGAAGCGGTTGGCTGAATTGCCGATAGGCGGAAAAACTCCTTTGACTGCAGGAATTGGTAAAGCTTATGAAGTAGTCATGCAGCACCAAAAGCGAAGTCCCCATATGCGGCCGATTGTTGTACTTTTATCCGACGGCAGGGCGAATGTGGCTTTGAACGGCGGGAAACCGCTGGCCGAAGCGTATCAAACGGCAGAAATGCTGCGGGATGAGCTGGAAGCAAAGTGTCTGGTGATTGATACGGAAAAAAAAGGACTGCTTTCTTTTGGACTGGCCCAGGAACTTGCCCGTCATCTGGGAGGAGAATGTTATACCATCGATCAGTTAAGAGCGGACAATCTGGCAGGTTTAGTAAGAGGAGCTTCATTAAGTTAAGAGATTTATGGTGGAGGAAAATAGTATGCATAATCATAAACCGGCAGTATATCCCTTTGCTGCCATTGTTGGTCAGGAACAAATGAAACAGGGATTGCTATTGAATGTAATTAATCCGCGTCTTTCCGGTATTTTGATTCGAGGCGAAAAAGGAACGGCCAAATCAACGGCAGTACGTGCCTTGGCAGAATTGCTGCCGGAAATCGAGGTGGTCGCTGATTGTCCTTTTAGTTGTAATCCCGATCAGCCCCAGATGCTTTGTCCGCAATGCCACCAACGCTATGAAGCAGGGAAAACGCTGCCAAGAGCGAAACGGCCAATGCGGGTAGTCAATTTGCCGGTCTCGGCAACGGAAGACCGGGTGGTAGGCACGCTGGATATTGAATATGCCATAAAACACGGTGAGAAAAAATTTGAACCGGGTGTGCTGGCGGAAGCGAACCGGGGAATTCTTTATGTCGATGAAGTAAATTTACTGGATGACCATATTGTCGATGTGCTGCTTGATGCTGCGGCAATGGGGGTGAATACGGTAGAGCGGGAAGGAGTATCTTTTTCCCATCCGGCTCAGTTTATTCTTGTCGGCACGATGAATCCGGAAGAAGGAGAATTGCGGCCTCAGCTTTTGGATCGGTTTGGACTGTGCGTTACGATAGGCGGCATTGATGACATTGACCAGCGGGTAGAGGTGGTCAAGCGCCGGGCCGCTTTTGAGGAAGATGCGAAAACCTTTGCCGAATTATGGGATAAAGAGCAAAATGCCCTGAAAGCGAAAATACTGGCTGCTCAGCAATTTTTGCCCCATGTGGAAGTGACTGACGATATTTTATACCATATTGCCGATATTGCCATTCATATGGAAGTTGACGGCCACCGAGCCGATTTAGTCATGCTTAAGGCCGCTAAGGCTTTAGCCGCATTGAACGGGTGCCAACAGGTAGAGCCGAGTCATGTGGAGGAAATTGTAGGACTGGCTTTAATGCATCGCATGCGCCGCAAGCCGTTTCAGGAAGTCGGCGCGGACGAGCAAAAGCTGAATCATTTGATGCAAGGTGGGCAGGCGTCAGAGCACCAGCGTCATA
>JBDKVE010000315.1:0-48461 GCA_039679345.1 Anaerohalosphaeraceae bacterium | reverse complement strand
GCATGTATCGCACCGTTGCCCCATGGGTGACTGAAAATCCGATATTGATGCACGTGCGAAGCGCTCAGCCCAAGGCTGTCCGGGATGCAGTGGACCAGTGTGCCGAGGTAGGATTTGAAATGGTCATCTTGACATTCGGCAGCGGATTTAACATGGAAAACCCAAAGCCGGAGTATCTGGCAGAATTGAAGGATCTGGCGGATTATGCTCACAGCAAGGGAATCGAACTGGGCGGGTATTCTCTGCTGGCCTCCCGGCAAGTCAGCGAACAGGATGATGTGGTTAATCCTGCCACCGGTAAAACCGGCGGTTTTGCAATATTTGGCAATTCACCCTGCCTGTGCAGCAGATGGGGACAGGCATATTTCCAGACACTTTATGCATTTTTCCAGAAGACCGGATTTGATATGCTTGAACATGATGGCTCCTACCCCGGTGATTTCTGTGCATCCACCGTGCATCCGGGACATGTCGGCTATACGGATTCTCAATATGCCCAGCACAAGGTCATCTCGGATTTCTACAAATGGTGCCGGGAGAACGGGATTTACCTCAATGTGCCGGATTATTATTATCTGGGCGGCTCCAATAAGAGCGGCATGGGGTATCGTGAAACCAACTGGTCGCTTCCAAAAGAACAGCAGGTATTGCACGGACGGCAGAATATCTACGATGGCACCTGGGAAAAAAACCCGAGTATGGGCTGGATGTTTTTGCCTTTGACCGAATATCATGGCGGTGGTCCGGCGGCCACTTATGAGCCGCTGGAGGAAAATCTGGCAGCCTATGAGGCTCAGCTTGCCAACAATTTCGGAGCGGGTGTGCAGGCCTGTTATCGCGGACCGCGGCTTTACGACTCGGAAAAAACAAAAGCGGTCGTCAAGAAATGGGTGGATTTCTATAAACGTCATCGCCCTATATTGGATTCCGATATTATCCATATCCGGCGAGCTGACGGCAAAGACATTGACTGCATCATGCACGTCAACTCACAACTGAAGGAAAAAGCACTCGTGATGGTGTATAATCCCATGAAATACCCCGTCAGGAAAGATTTGAAGCTTCCCTTGTATTATACCGGGCTTACTGACACTGCAAAGGTTATCCGGCAGGATGAGGACCGTACAGAATATAAAATGGATCGGCAGTACAATATTACCATTCCTGTTGAAATCCCCGCCGAAAGCCGTACATGGTTTGTCATCACAGAATAAAATTGCGGACAGTGAACCTATAAAAAACCAGAGTCCATGGCTTATGATTTGAAGATAGCCTGCTTCAGGATGCCGTATGGGGTGAAGGCGCTGCGGGCGGACAGGAGGATGGCCAGAAAGACGGTAATGGCGGTGCCGGTGAAGATGGACAGCATAATCGCAATCTGATAGCCGATTGCGGTCAGCGGGTCGTTGCCGCCGATGATGACGCCGGTCATCATGCCCGGCAATGAGACAATGCCGATATTGGCCATCGTCGCCACCGTCGGAGTCAGGGCCTGATAGATGCTTTCCCGCAGATGAGGCCGGACGGCTTCGGCAATCGTCGCCCCCTGCGACAAGGCCAGCTCATAGGCCTTTTGCCCGGTGCGGATGGATTGATAAAACGTACGAATGCCGATGATATCGGCCCGCAGGCAATTGCCCAGAATCATCCCGCCAATCGGAATGACATAGCGGGCGTCGAGGATTTCGGGCCGGGTCAGAATCACCCCCACAAAAATAAACAGCGGAATCGCCGTGCCCACCAGCAACGCCGCAAACAGCCATGCCGCAAGCCGACCGAAACGAAACTGAGCCCCCTTGAGGATGGATAAATCCGCAACGGTAATCATCACCAGCAGCCACGCCATATTCAGCCAGGGATTATTCAGGCGAAAGACGACCTGCAAATACAGGCCAACAAGGATAAGCTGGATGGTCATCCGCAGGACGGAGGAGATCGTCTGGCCCAGCATCGGGACGCGATACCAATGGATAATCGCCAGCGGAATCAGCAGCATCAGATAGCCTGCCGTAAGCGCCAGGGGATGTATCGCGTCGGCGGCGTTCATCATACAGCCTCCTGTGCAGTGACCGCCGGCATCGTTACGGTACGGTCGGTAATCGCGGCGATGGCGGTATCATGTGAGACCATCAGCACAGTTAAATCCGGCCGCTGTCGAAAATAATCGAGCACCGCGGTTTTGGCCTCGGCATCCAGCGCGCTGGTGGCTTCGTCCAGCAGATAAATCGACCGCCCCAGCAGCAGAGAAATCACCAGAGCCACCCGTTGCTTTTCTCCGCCGGACAGTTCGCTAATGTCTTTATCCAGCAGCGCCGCGCTGAGACGAAATTGCTCGAAGAGCCGGGCTTGCCCAGATGGATCATATTTCAGATGGATGTTGGCGTGATAGGTAAAAGGTAATTGGATGAGGTCTTTGACCTTGCCGGTACCCAGTTGCGGTTCCTGTGAGACATAGCCGATTTTGCGACGGAGGGACCAGACGGTTTTGCCATCGAGGATGGTGCCGTCAATGGCGATGGTGCCTTCCTGCGGGGTGACAAAACCCAGCAGACATCGAACCAGAGATGACTTGCCGCTGCCGGAGCTGCCGACAAGCAGGACTTTTTGTCCGGCCGGAACAGTCAGCGAGAACCCGCGGAACAGGACCTGTGTTCCGTATTCCAGCGTGAGTTTGTCTATAACAATCGCATTGTCTGCGCGATTCGTCGCCGCATTATCCATATATTCGTCCGTTTTCATCGACTATCACGGAATTGCCGGCCTGCTTTGCGGTCTCGATAGCCTTCTGAAGTTTGTCCGCATCCGGAATCTTGAACATGCGTCCGCACTTGGGGCAATACTGACGCCGATCCAGGTGATGGATGGTCAGTTCGACCGTTTCTGTACAGACGGGACATTTGGCCTTAATTCGCATTGCTTTTGTTCTCACTCCCCTGATATGGGGCAACGGATTCGGTTAATAACATTATCATGTGATTATTTAACATAAAAAGATTTAATTCAAGTTTAATCTATCGTTCATTTCTGGCCTGCCATTTTTGTTTTTATCGGCCCTTCACCCAATTTCGTCAATTCCTGTTGCCTGAAAACTGCGTTTGGAATTATAATTCATGCGGGAAGATAAACTTGCATTGTGTTCCAACAGGAACAGAACTCTTGCAGCCAGAGATGGCAGAGGGGACTTATGTCCAAGCACATAGAAATTACAGTCCTGAAATCCAGGCCGCTGGGGGCTTGCCGGTCGGCGGATGAGCGGCCGCATCGGGACAGGAATGATTTTTTAAATCAGAATCCGCGGCGGTTTTTCCACCCGAGGTCTCATAAAATCATCGATATTAAACCAGAAATCAAGTCTCCAAAACCGTATCCAGTGGGTTTGTTTCTGGATGTCCTGGCCTGAGACATCGGCGCAATAAAAAAGGGCCGTAAGCGACGGCCCTGCCGGAAGAAATTGGATAATCCTTTACCCAGTTACACAGAACCGTCCCTGGTTCTGATTCTTCTGCTTAGATACCATATTCGATAATTTTTTTCGCGGCCTGCCTGGCTGCCTGGGGCGTATCCAGTTGCCCGCTGAGCATCAGTTCCCGGACTTCCTGAATCAATCCATGATCCACATCCGGATTTTCCTGCAATGCTTTTTCAATAATCCGCTTATAATCCTGCCCCAGGTCAACCGCTGGCGCCGCAGCGTCTTTTCGTTTACTCCGCTTGCTTTCCGGAGTCGCAGCTTTGGCCACAGTGCCTGCTGCAATGGTTATTGTTGGATCTATATAGGTCATTCCCCTCACCTTTCCGCAAACATAAAAACAGTCTCATATCGTTTTTATTGTCGCAGTCGGCAGGTCAAACTAAAGGAAATTTCAATCATTTTTAGTGAAATTATGTTATCGTACCTTTGGCCGTTGAACTTGACATTTTTACGTCCGGAATTATCCCTATTTGTTCTCCGGAAGAGTCCGGGTGATTTCATAAACAATATATTTATGGAAGGCTTTGGGACTGTTTAATACCACCTGCCAATTCATCGGCTGATAGCCGGTTCGCATTTCTGTTTCAAAAAAATCTTTAATGCGGAGTTCCGTGTTTTTATCGGTACTATCCCAGACATCTTCAATGGCCCAGAGGAGTTTGCCGTCCCGCAAATCCACCATTTTAACATTTATCGCGGCCAGAAGCTGCGGATAAGACCGGTAACGGGTAATGGTACCGAACAGGACAGCATCCGCTTTGAGTTGTTTTCGGAGTGCAGCCCATTGCTGCATCGAGAACGTTTTGATTTGCCCCAAATCCAGACTTTGCCAGCCGGAGTCGGCCTCATAGATCGTCTGCATACTGAACAGATGTTTTTTACCGATACCATCGCTGAGTTCCTGTGTCAGCGTCTTTGCCAGTTCGGGATTTGAGACACTCTGATTCTCAAGTTCCAGCAGAACCACCCGGCCAATCGACGAAAAATCCGCGGTCTTGTCCAGGTAAAAGTGTCCGCTGGGCGGAACGGCTTTTTCCTCGACCTTTGTGCAGCCGGTTATGGCCAGAACAATACCCATCCCGCAGTTTAACAACATGGATTTCATGATTATTTCTCCTGTGCGGCGGCCGGTGTCTCGGTCACTGACGATTCGGCACCCAGGACGCGGAGGATTTTTGTCAGGGCCGAAAGCTGGGCAGTCTGGGCCTGCCGGATTTCGTCACGGAAACCGAGTACATCCGCTTTCCACTTGCTTAATTCCACATGGGCCTGTTCCAGCAGGGTGTTGGATTGCTCGATATCCCTGCGGCATTCCTGCAATTCGAGTTTGAGCTTTTCATTTTCCTGCATCAGGCGGGCATTTTCCAGGACCAGGTTGCTGCTGTTTTCCCGAAGCTTTTCATTCTGCCGGGAGGATTCTTCATAGCGCTGCGCCCACATCGCCATCAACTGGGACGGATCGGTCTGCGTTTGCACGGGGTCGGTAAAACGCCGTTCCAACGAAGCTGAATCCTGTGTAACGACCAGGGGGGCGGCTTCTTTGGGTGGTTCCGGCTGGGACGTCATCAGCGGAATAATTCGTTCTTCGGTCATCCGGCATCCGGCCAACATTACAATCACTGCCACACTCAGCAGACGGACTGATTTCATTTTGGTTACTCCTGATTACGGCTTTGGGGCCGCATAATGACACTGAATATTGGTTTTACAGCCGCAGCCGCAGACTACTTCAATGACGGCGTAGTCCTGGCTGCTTTCAATAATGCGAGCCTGAACCGGCCCCGGCGGAACCGTTCTTGGAGTCGTAGGCCTGACAGGGGCGTTCCTTTCTCCGGTATTAATTCGAACGGTTCCGCTCTGAGTGATGTTATCTTTTTTAATGATTTCAATAGTTCCAGCAAGCATGGGTATCCTGTATTTCAAGCATGATAATCAATATGTCCATCGTTTTGCGACTGACGCAATTTCTGTTCCTGGTCCAGAACCTGATCGATATCCGGTTTTCGAGGACGTTTTGCAGAACGTCCGGATTGCCTGCGATTGTCCTGGGCCTGTTCGCCGACCACGGCCAGATGCTCAACATGCTGCATTGGAGTCGGCATTTCAATTTTTGGCTGATTTTCCATGAGTTTTCCCCTTGCACGCCGACCTATTCCTCTTTCAACTGCACGGAGAGTTTGAACAGGGCTGCAGCATGAAGCTGACTGACGCGTGATTCGGTGATTTCGAGCACTTCAGCAATCTGCTTCATGGTCAATTCCTTCTGATAATACATCACCACAATGCGACGCTGCTTTTCGGGGAGTTCCTGAATCACCCGCGTCATCTTCTCAATCAATTCCTCCATTTCAATCGCATCGGAAACCCCGGTACCACCGCAACTGAGAAGATTGCCCAGCATGGGGGATTCTTCATCGCCCCCATGAATGGACAGGAAATGACGGGCGCGGGCGGTTTCGAACATGCGATACATCTTTTCGGTGGTCATGCCAAGCCGGCCGGCCAGGTCCGCATCGTCGGGCACCGTGCCCTGTTCTTCGAGCATCTGGCTGGAAATCTCCTGTGCCTGGTCAAACTGGCGTTTGATGTTGGCCGGGGCAAACGACCAGCTCCTCAGTTCATCGATGACCGCGCCGCGGATTCGAATATATGCATACGTTTTGAATTCGGCATCTTTGGAGGGATCAAAGTCACGGGCGGCTTTGACCAGACCGACGGTACCGGCCGAAACGAGGTCGTCTTTGGACAGGGGCGGCTGGAGATAAGTGACGATTTTATTGACAATCTTATGGACCAGCGGCAGATACTTGACGATCATCTCGTCTTCCCGCTGTTTGCGGTTATGGCTGGAATACACCCGGGCCGCCTGCCCGGCGGACAATTGCGGCTCCAGAAATTCCGAGGCCAGCGCCGCCTGCGGGGCGGGTACCGCCATATCGACCTGGGGCAGCATGGAGTTCTGTTGTTCAATCAGCGGATCCATTATCGGTTATCTCCCTGATTGTTTTTTTTCATTTGTTCCCTTACCATGGCATCAATAAGAATTTTCATCAGCATGGCACCCGCGATACGGACGGCCGTGTACATGATGATTGCTCCGATGATTCCCCGCCAGGCACAGACCGCCGGATCGCCATGACTGAACCACCCGGCCAGCGCCATCACGAAAAACGCCATAATCGCAGCTACGCGTGCTATTTTCAGAATCGTCTTATCCATCTTCGACTCCGGCCTAAACTGTCGCCAACGCCGCGGACTCAATATCCGCCGTATGGATCGATACGGTTTCAAAAATACTTGTGGCTGTTCCCGGAACCACCTCATCATAGGCCAGGATGGGCAGTCGGCGAATCGACCGGCTCAGCAGATTATATAATCCGGGACGAATGCGGGCATCACACAGCACCACAACGCCTTCGAGACCTTTTTCCATTGCCATACGCCAGCTTGCCGCAACAGCCTGTGAAATCTGGTTGGCCGTATCCGGTCCAATCGACAGTGTAATCGCATCGGCCGTCTGGCTGACCCTGCCCAGCAGGTGATGTTCGATGGCCGGATCCAGGGTAATCGCCTCCAGGCCGCGCGAGCCGGAAAATTGATCGGTAATACTGCGAGAGATGGCCTTGCGGACAAATTCGGTCAGCAGGACGGCACTCTTGCTTTTGCCGCCATGTTCGCCCAGAGCTTCCAGAATCAGCGGCAGATCCCGAACCGGAATATTTTCTTTCAGCAAATTCTGCAGAACACGCTGCAGCAGGCCGATCGACACGAGTTCCGGAACCACTTCCCCCACCAGCGACGGCTGATTCTTGCGAAGCCGTTCGACAAGCTGCTGGACATCTTCCCGTGTGAGGAATTCGTGAGCATGACGGGAAATCGTCTCGGACAGATGGGTAATCAGCACCGATTCGGGATCAATGACGGTATAGCCATTAATTTCGGCGGTTTCCTTGTCGGCCTCGCTGATCCATAACGCAGGCAAACCATAGACAGGTTCTTTGGCGGGAACACCCTTGATGGGGGTCTGCACACCGCCGGCATCCATGGCCAGGAACTTATCGGGTTCGATTTTACCCGAAGCAATAACATGGTCATAAAGCCGGATTTCATAGGTGGTCGGGTCGAGATTCAGGTTATCCCGCAGGCGAACAAGCGGCATAATAAAACCCAGTTTCTGGGCGATTTTTTTCCGCAGGGCGCCAATGCGTTCAAAGACGCCGCTTTTTCGCCGTGGATCAACCAGGTTGATCAGCCGGACTCCGACCAGAATCGACAGGATGTCGGCATGGAGCATTTCTTCCGGCGGAACACCGTCATCAGCGGCAGCAGGTTCCGAGTCCGCTTCCGCAGGTGCGGCAGTGCCTTTTTTCTGTTCGGCACGCAGCAGGTAAGACAAACCGCCGAACACGATGGCAATCGCCAAAAACGGAATCTTCGGCAGCCCCGGCACCAATGCAAACGCCGCCACTACCCCGGCGGTTATCATCATCGGCTGGGTGTGGCGAATCATCTGACGGGTCATATCAAAGCTGATGGTATTTTCCGAACGAATCTTGCTGACCAGGAAACCGCTGCTGATGGCAATAATAATCGAAGGAATCTGGCTGACCAGACCATCACCAATGGACAGGATGGCATAATGTTTCAGTGCCTCCTGGATATTCATACCATGCGTCCAGCCCAGCATGATACCGCCGATCAGGTTGATGGCCGTGATAATCAATCCGGCCTTGGCATCCCCGGAGATAAACTTGCTGGCGCCGTCCATGGCACCGTAGAATTCACTTTCCTTGACAATGGCATCACGACGGGCCTTGGCATCTTTGTCGGTAATGATGCCGGCGTTCAGGTCGGCGTCAATGGCCATCTGTTTGCCGGGCATGGCATCCAGCACAAAGCGGGCGCTGACTTCACTGATACGCCCGGCGCCCTTGGTGATGACGATAAATTGAATCACCACCAGAATCAGAAACATCACCAGCCCAACGATGAGGTTGCCGCCGGCGACAAAATTGCCGAAGGTCTCGATGATGGTGCCGGCGTTGCCCTGTGTCAGAATCAAACGTGTCGAAGCGACATTCAGCGACAGGCGGAACAGGGTTGTAATCAGCAGCAGCGACGGAAAGGTCGACAGTTCCAGCGGCTCATTGGTGGACAGCACGATAATCAGCACCGCCACGGCCAGCGAGATACTGCAGGCAAGACCGATATCCAAAATAATCGTCGGCAGCGGAACCAGCAGGGTTGCCAGAACCGCAACCAGAAGCACCGCAAAAATCAGGTTGCTGTTGGTCGCAATCCCTGAAAGCAGGCCGTTGAACGATGATTTATTTTTTAAGGGTGCAGACATTCGTGCATTTACTCACTGAAGTTTATTTTCCGGGGGCGGCCGGTTTTTGTTCCTCGGCCCCCAGCAGTTCCCGAATTCGTACGGCAAAGCTGTCGTTGACCACGACCACATCGGCGGTGGCAAACGGAATATCCTGAACATATAATTCGACAGGCTGGCCAATGCTTTTATCCAGGCTCAGTACGGCGCCCGGGCTCAACTGGAGCAGTTTTTTGAGGGGAAGCCGTGCCTTACCCAGGGTGACCGTAATCGGCATGCTGATTTCCAGCAGCAAATCCAGATTTTCCTGTCCGGTCGGTGCTGTCGGACTGACCGATTCGTACTCGACATTGCGGACCTCGGTACCCTGGGCCGGGGCTGTTTGGTTTTGTACTGTTTCCGTTTGAGCCATTTCCACTATTCCTGTTCCATTTAACCGATATCGATAAAATCTATTTTTTGACCTGTGCAATCACCAGTCCCAGTTTGCCTTCACAATTGGCAGGCCAGGCCTGAAAACTCAGCTTGTTGTTGAGCAGTACTTCCGCCGGTTCATCGGTTTTTTTGCCCAGCACCAGCACATCCCCCTGCTCCAGCCGCATCAGGTCTTCCATGCGAATCGTACTGGTACACAACTGAGCCGTAACCTCCACAGGCACATCTGAAAGCTGACGGACGATCATTTTGCTTAATTCCACCGCATTGATTGCCTTTTGAATTCGAGGTGTAATCCCGATCGCAGGATCCATCGCTTCAGCCAGAAAGAGGATGGTGATTTCCACGGTTTGTTTGGGAAAAGCGATATCAAAAACAAAACCCACCAAATCCTGCATTTGCCGGGCGTCCAGCGGCCAGTCACTGCGAACCAGGCGATCCGACCGTTTGACCGTCGTTTCACCATATTCAAGCATGGCCGAGATAATTGCATCCCCAATCACCAGCACGCCATCCTGAAGAATGGTTTCTTCGAGGGTGGACAACTGGCCCGCCTGACCAATCGCGGCATCACTGTCCCGTAAGAGCTGAGCAATCAGTACCGCTGCGGTGTCGGATTGAATATTCAAGAATCCATCCGGCACTTTAGCGTGTGCCTGCAGCGGCAGAAAATACTGCGTTTTTTCCTGACGAAGGGACTGTTCGGCCAACACATACGCGAATTGCTGGGAAATTTTCTTCAATGTGACTTTCGGCTCTTCGAGGCAGATAAATCCCATCGCTTTGTCCATATAAGCAGCAATCTTCTTGCCAAGATTTTTCATCAGGAGCCATTCCTGCGGCCCGAAATGGTGCGGACAGGTCCAGTCAAACAACGGGGCATCCGAGCCTTCCGAGGGACCGGTCTCCGGTTCCGGCCGTCTGCGGTTCAGCATCTGCGCAAGCCGCTGGCGGGAAATGGTTTTTTCCGATAGCGCCATGCGGCTCATTGTACGGCAAACTCCTTGAACAGAACCCGCTCCACGTAAGGTTTTTCCTGTCCGAATAAAAGCTGATTGACCTGATCCTGAATTTCGCGTTTGATGCGATTCAGACTCCGTGTTCCTCGCACATCCTCAAGGGTCAAGCCTGCAAAGTAGGTGGTCATCCAGTCCTGCAAAGTTACCTTTTTTTCATCGAGAAATTCCAGCCCCTTGACCGGGTCCATTTGCGGACTCATTTCAAGCATGACTGAAACCCGCACAAATCGGGTCACACCGGGTTCGTCAAGATTGGCCACGATTGGCTCGAGGTTGGGATAAATCCATGTTTTCTGGCCGGGATTGGCCGCCTCCGGAGTAAATATCTCCGGCTGTTCGGCCAGCGTTTTTTCAGTATCCTCCGCAACAACGGCCGGACTGCCAAGCAATTGCGACAAGGCAAATCCGCCTGTGGCTCCAGCAAGGACCACCGCACCCAGAATCAGCCATACAAAAAGTCCCATCTTTTTGCCGGCGGACTGCTCGTTTGGTTTATCCGGTTGTTTTTCTTTTTCGTCTGCCATAGTCGTCGTATTTCTTTCTCAGTTTTGTAATCTTACAACAGCACTGCTGTCGCAGATTCCTGCTGTTCGCGATAGCGTTTCATTTTTTCCCGCAGCGTTCTGTCGCTGATACCCAGAATGCGGGCCGTCTGGGACTGGTTGCCGTGATGACGATCGAGAGTTTCCAGAATCGCCCTGCGTTCCAGTTCTTCCAGGGATACCCCGGCCGCAGATGCACTACACTCTGATTGCTGAGTCGGGGATTGCAGACCCTGCCGGAGTTCATCAATCAGCCAGGGAATCTGTTCGACACTCAGGGTTTCGCCGCTTCCGAGAATCATGGCCGATCGCACCATATTGCGCAATTGACGAATATTTCCCGGCCACCGATACCGTTCAAACAACTCCAGCGTCCGCCGGTCGATAGCGGTGATTTTTCGTGCTGATTCGGCGGCAAATTCATTGACGAACAGCCAGATCAACTGCACGATATCTTCTTTCCGCTGACGCAGCGGCGGGACAATCATGCGGATGGCACTGAGCCGATAATACAGGTCCGCACGAAAATGGCCCTTCTCGACCGCCTCGGCAATCGAGCGATTGGTGGTGCTGAGGATGCGGACATTCACACGCACCGGGTCATTGCCGCCGACCCGCTCAAAACACATCTGTTCGATAGCCCTGAGCAGCTTGGCTTGAAAGGCAGCAGGCGTTTCGGTGATCTCATCCAGTAGCAGTGTTCCGCCGTGAGCCGCTTCAAACCGTCCCTTGCGACAGAACATGGCACCGGTAAAGGCACCCTTTTCATGGCCGAATAATTCACTTTCCAGAAGTGATTCGGTCAATGCCGCACAGTTGACCTTGATAAACGGGCCGTCGTTGCGGCGGCTGTTTTCATGGATTAACTGGGCCAGGAGTTCCTTGCCGGTACCGCTTTCACCTTCGATGAGGATCGGTGCCGACGTCGGCGCGGCCCGTTTGGCCAGTTCCACCGTCTGCCGCAGTGCAGCACTGTGCCCGGCGATACAGACGGCCGTACCCGCCGGATAAATATAATCCATCGCCGCATAAGGATGCGACGGAACAAAGCAATCCAGTAGCGCTGCGGCCTTGCGGCGATCCACCGGCTTCACCAGATACTCGACATATCCATTCCGCAGGGCATCCAGAGCCTTGCGGGAAGAATCCTCCGAGGCAACCAGGACCACCGGGGCCTCGGGGTTGGAACCGCGAATTGTACGAATAATGGATTCGGCAGCATGGGAATACATGGCCAAAAATGTCTCGGCAACAAAAATCAGGTTCCAGCGGATCCTGTCAGCACGGCTGGCCGCATGGCAGTCGCTGACGGCAATGGTGCCGCGGATTCCGCGACGCGCCAGTTCTTCCAGCAGCTCGGCTGCCTGACGCGAATCCGGCTCCAGAATCAGCACATTGGACATCACTGTTTCACAGACTGTTGGGGTCATTCGCTGGGATCCGTTGTTTCAGTTCCGCTTGATTTTTTTTCAGCCACTCCAGGTTCTTGCGCTGAGCCAGCGCCGCTGACGACCAGGGCGAATTGGGATATTCGGCAATCAGCCGGCCGTATAATTCCACAGCACGGTCCGCGTCCTGACACCGCATACAATTGGCCGACTGGTACATAGCCCACTGCCGATTCATAACATTCGATTTCGCAGTGTCTATGGCGACTTCATAAAATCGCATCGCCCGGGCATAATCTTTCATACGATACAGCGCATCGGCAGCCGCAATCGCATTGAGGGGTTCGGTCACCTGATCCAGCCGGGCAAGACCTGCCTGAGCCGGCTCGACCGGAGCCTGCACAGCCGGTTGCGGCTGGACGGTCGGAGTGCTTTCAGTCTTTGGTTCAACGGGAGGTACGGTTTTCATGCCGGCAACCTGGGCGGGCATTTGAAGCGACTGAAGCTGCTGAATCATATGCTGCAAAGACACTCCCTGGGCCGGCTGGTTGGGTTCCATCGCCGAGACCTGAAGCATCCTGATCTGACGCTGAAGCTGTTCGCTTTTCTGAACCGTCTGGGCAGTCTGGGCAGACTCCTTTGCTGCAGGCTGATTCGGATCAGATGCTGACAAAAGCGGTTTGGGACCGGACAACGCAGGCGCAACGTTCTCAATCTGAGGATCTGCATTTGCCGCCGCATCGGAGCCGGCGATGCCGCAGACAGAAATGGCCAGTGAAAAAACCATCGTCAAACCCATATTCATCATTTCCCGTCCTCCTGCGGACTCAGACCCGCAAAAGCCAGCGCGGCCTTGTCAAATTCCTTCCGGGTGGTATAAATACGCCCAAGAATTTCAAAGGCTTCTTTACGTCTGGCTTCATCCAAAGCGGGATTGGATAGCATGGTGCGGCAAATGTCTTCGGCCTGACGGGGCTGATTCATCTGCTCGGCAATCCGCGCCAGCAGAATTCCTGCCTGCTGTGCCCGCTGGGGATCCTGAATGTCCGCCATCACGTCATTCAGCTCCCGTCTGGCCACCGTATAATCGCCCTGCATAAAATAACTTTCGGATAACTCCAGAGTCAGCCAGGCCCGAAGCTGGGAATCGGCAATAAATTCTATTTTTCGCCGCAGCAGTGATATCGCGGCTTCCGTTGCATTAATCGACCGCAGCACTTTAGACCGCGTAATCAGTATTTCACAGGAATCGACCTGGTTGAGACGGGCCTGGGGCACGCTTTCCAGTATCTGCAGCGCCTCCAGATAATTAGACTGGCACATTTCCGCCTCGGCCAGTTCACGGAAAATCTGGACATAATCCCGATCCGGCAGCTTGGTGCCCAGCGCTATTCGCAGTGATTGCGATGCCTGCCTGTATTCCCCCAGTTCGATACACGCCCTGCCAAGCATGGAGCAGGCCGGCATGATACGGGAGTCGTTTTCATCCGTTAACATTTGCAGAGTCCGACCCAGCCATTCTTTGGCGGTCGCCCAGTCTTTCTGTTCATAGGCACACCGCCCCAGCCCGAAAGCTGCATCCAGCTTGTTCTGCTCATTCATATCCATCTGAAATACTTTTTTGAACAGATCCGCCGCCAGACTGACCTGACCGCTTTCCATGGTGGCCTGAGCCAGATACAGCGTCGCCTGATCGACCACCTTGCACTCCGGATATTGCAGCAGCATTTCATTCAAATCGATTCTGGCGCCGTCAAAATCCTTCATTTCAGCTTTGATTTTACTGGCTTCCAGATAGGCATACGGCGCCAGCGGGTTATGAGCGAAATGACTCTGAATCAATTTGAATTCACCGAGTCCCGCGGCATACTGCCGATCCATATTGTACATCTGTCCCAGAGCATAATGGGCATTGGGTGTACGATGGTCTCCGCGATAACGCAGCATAAACCGCTGCCAGATGGAAATCGCCTCTGCAAGTAAATCCTTGCGATGGGTGTCAAAGTCATCATATTTTTCCGGATCCAGAATCATGGCGTTCTGACCGTCATACTTCCACATCAGCCCGACAGCCCCGGTAATGACCTCCGCGGCATACTGCTGCGGAACAAACAACATATAGGCGGTGACCGGTCTAACGCGAATTGCGGTATCAATGGTTTTCCAGGTCAGACCCGTACCGGACTTTGCTGCAATCTTAATCAGCACTTCCTCCAGAGGGCTTTGCAGGCACGTCAGCGACCACTGACTGCCGATGGCACGGTTGGTATCCATCTCAATCCTGGGACCGCCTGCACCTTCACTGATTTTACGTCCCGAGCCGATCAGCAGTCCACACAGCGCGGCCTGATCCATCTCGACCGGCCAGATATCACCGAGGGTGTCAGCCCACAAGTGGCCGGGCATTTCGGTATCCTGGGAATGAAGTCCCATCACATGACGGCTGAGCGATTCAGCGGCCAGAAAATACAAATCCCCTTCCAGGCTGGCCGGAAGAACTTCATCAAACGCTTTCAGCAGGGCTGCCGCCTGATAGGCGTATTTACGAGCTGACAGATAATCCCCGTTCTGATACTGAATGGTCGCCAGATAATAACTGGCCAGACCCCGTACCATGGCTGAACGGCTTTGCATCGCTGCAGAAAAATACTGGTCTTTCGACTCGGTGACATCGCCCCGATGCAGACATACGGCCATTCGCAATTTCAAGTAATCCGATAAATATTCATTATCCAGTTGAGAGGTGAGTAAATTGGCAGCAATCTGCTGATAGGCATAACAGGCCTTCAGATACTGTTTATTTGCATAAAAATCGTCGGCGGTCTTCAGGGAAACTCCTTCCTGAAGCTGCTGTTGTTCCTGCTGGGTCAGAGCCGCTTTTTCCAGCACCAATTGGGCCGGATCGGCTGTGGGGGAAGGCATCGACACTGTCTGCTGCGTCGATGGTGCATCGGGAACAGGATTTTGTACCTCAGCCCTTTGTCCCGCCTGAACCTTCTGGGGTCCGATCACAACTGCAGGACGAAACCAAGCCATTCCGGCCAGAATAACCATAATCAGAATATTCACACCCAGAATTGCGTATAAGGGATTAAATCCTGTTTTGGTTGCAGCCGCACCGGGATTTTTTTTGCCGGGATTGTGAGCAGTCAAATCTTTGATGAACGAAAAATCACCCACGAACAAGTCCTGTTCAGACGGCTGAATCGTCACACGCGATCCAAACGGCTGCGAACTGCCGGCACTCTTTTCGCTATCGTTATTAAAAAGTTCTTCTTTTGGGCTCATCCGTGAACCACTGCTCGATTACTATTGTTTATAATTTTTACATTATCCGCGCACGATGACGGCACAGATAGATTGTGCAAGCCTTATGCCATTTTACCCAAATCTCCATTTATTCGTCAAAAACAGCGTTTTTGAGGTCTTGAAAGCCGAAAATAGGATGTGGATGTATGCTTTCGATACAAAAAAAAATGGCCGACGTTGCCGTCAGCCATTCATTGTAATTCAGATATGTATTAAATGGATTTACGCAGACTCTTTCAGGGTTTGTCCGTCAGTAAATAAATCGACTTTACCTTCAACCACCTCCGGTGTCACGACATACTTACCCGGCTTGGGTTCTTCCGGCAGGCGGTACATCAGCTCAACCATCAGGTCTTCCATAATACCCCGCAGGGCACGAGCCCCTGTATCTCTGGCTATCGCCTTATGGGCTAATAACTTAAGTGCATCAGGGGTGAATTCCAGCGTGGCATCTTCCATCTCAAACAGCTTCTGATATTGCCGCACCAGCGCGTTTTTAGGCTCAGTCAGAATCTGCATTAGGGCGTGCTCATCGAGGGCAGTCAATGCCGTAATAATAGGAAGGCGACCAACAAACTCCGGAATCATGCCGAATTCAATAATATCTTCCGGGGTAACTTGTTTAATGACCGTACTATAATCGACCTTTTTATCGGCTTGCTTGCCGCCCTGCTCGCTGTCAAAACCAATCAGCCGCTTGCCAAGGCGTTTTTTAACAATATTATCCAGCCCAACAAACGTACCGCCGCAGATAAACATAATCTGGCTGGTATCGATCTGAATATAGGCCTGTTCGGGGTGTTTGCGCCCTCCCTGCGGTGGGACATTGGCAATGGTCCCTTCCAGCATCTTGAGCAGTGCCTGCTGAACACCTTCGCCGGAGACGTCGCGTGTAATCGAGACATTCTGAGATGTTTTACCAATCTTATCGATTTCATCGACATAGACGATACCCCGCTGCGCCGCCTCAATATCGTAATCCGCATTTTGCAGCAGCCGCAGCAGGAAATTTTCGACGTCCTCGCCGACATAACCCGCTTCAGTCACAGTCGTTGCATCACAAATCGCAAACGGCACATTGAGCATTCGTGCCAGCGTACGGGCCAAAAGGGTCTTTCCGGAGCCGGTCGGACCAACCAGCAGAATATTGGATTTTTCGATCTCAACATCATTATCATTGCTGTCGGTATGCAGCAGCCGTTTATAATGGTTATGCACCGCCACGGAGATTTTCTTCTTGGCATCATCCTGGCCGATGACATACTGATCCAGAAATTCCTTGATTTCCCGCGGTTTTGGGACATCTTTGGTCGTGGCTTTGCTTTTCCCGCGACGCTGCTCCTGCTTGATGATTGTCGAGCACAAATCCACACATTCCGGGCAGATAAACACCCCGCCCGGCCCTTCGACAAAGACCTCGTATTGTTTTTTGGGCCGGCCGCAAAAGCTGCACAGTTCCCGTTTTCCACTCGTACTTGAATTTTTTGCCATTCTGAACTCCACATTTCTATTTTAAACCGAAACGCATTGTATCAGAATTATCCATGATGTGCCAACTTTTTTCGATGATATGGCATTGTGTGGTTTTTACACGAAAAATAGTCAAATCTGGCGATTATGCAGGATGTTGAAGATTGATTTTACCTGTATTTATGACTACAATAATAAGGAACAATACGCCAATAAAGATAAATTATATAGATTTCTTTAATAATCCGAATCTACTTTTTGACTGGTTCTGAAACGAATACAGGATTCCTTGTGAGAAAAAAAACTCAGGTCAGCCTAAAACAGATTGCCGAAGCAACCCATTTATCGATTACCACGGTCTCTCGGGTACTGCGTCAACAGGGGGAAATCTCCGATGAAACCCGCAAGCGGGTGTTGAAGGTCGCCAAGGAATTAAATTACCGCCCGAATTTGCTGATTCAGGGGATTCAGACCGGCCGGACCGGTAACGTGGGTGTCATGGTCCCCCCATACAATCCTTACTGGGCGGAAATTCTCAAGGGAATTCACGATGAACTGGTTGAAAACGATTACGCCCCGGTTGCGTTATGGGATGAATCGATTCTGGCCAAGGATAACCGGGAAGAATTCATGCTCAAACAGATGCACCGCCTGATTGACCGCCGGGTGGACGGCGTGATTCTGTGGCCGAAAGTCAGCGAGGTCTATGGTACGCATCTGGATGAACTGGAATCCCGTGAGCTGCCGGTAGTGACCATCGACCATGAATTGGAGTTTGCCGATTCGGTTGTAACCAATGAACAATTAGGCGCCGAGTTGGTCGCGCGACATCTTTACAGCCAGGGACATCGCTATATTGGCCATCTGGCCGGTGATCCGCACTGGACCTGGGCCCAGCAGCGGCGCACCTATTTTGAGGCAGGCCTCCGGCAATACTCCGATGCATCCTGCATTACGATGGTCGGCTCGGATGATGCGGAAAAAGTGCCGGGTATCGCCCGGATGCTGCTGAGTTTGAAACCCAGACCGACGGCAATATTTGCCTGCAGTGACTGGGTGGCGTATGAAATTTACGCCGCCGCCGCGGAGATGGGTTTAAAAATACCGGATGATTTATCCGTTGTCGGTTACAGCGATGATACTTCCAAGATGTCTCAACTGATTCAGCCATCGCTGACCACTGTGCGTCAAAAACCTTACCAGATGGGACAGGAAGCCGCCCGCCTCTTGATGGAGCGGGTCAACAAAATCAACACCACAGACAATCGCGTGCGCATCAAGATGGATTGCGAACTGACCATCCGCAATTCCACACGAAAGCTATAAATTTCCGTCTTCTATTTTACCACGATTCGGGGCAGAAATTCAGCCAATAGGCCGACAGTTCCCGGAAATCCAGATAATCGATTTGTTGGTCTCCGCTAACGTCTGCCTGCAATCCCGCCCCGGACATCATCCATTCATCAATCAGAATGTCCAGCAGAGTTCTATCCACGACGCAGGCAGGTGTAATCTTAACGGCAATGTCTTTGCTGAAATCCGGAATCGTGCAGATCAGCAGACCTGCTGCCGATGGATGATGCTGTCGAAGGAAGCGACCTCCGGAAGTTCGGGTATGGTAAAAGTCCACTTGATAGACACCCTCAGCCAATCCTTTAACGGTCATGGATTCGCCGGAAAAGATGCCGTTGGCGGTCTGGCCGTATTGGCTGTTGATATCGTAAACCCAGAACAAGGCTTTATTGGTACCAATCAGACCTATAGAATCCAGCAGATATCGTCCATTGGGAGCAAATTCATAACTGGTGATATCAAACCAGTCCTGCCCGGTATTTTTGACCTGCACGGATTGCTGCCCGGCGGACAGGTTCACCGATATGGTAAAATTATTGGCCCCGTTGGTAAAGCTCGAACTGAAGACCTGCACGCCGTTAACCAGCACACGCAGGCTATTGCTGCCCCAGGAGGAAACCTGCTTGACGTGAATCATTAACTTTCCCGCCTCAGGCATGGTCAGATGGAAGGTCGGGTCTGTTTTCAAAGTGGACTTCGAACTGCCGTGCAGATAGCGGGACAGTTTATCCATTCCCGAAAAGGCATCTCCGACCAGCGTGAATTCTTTTTGTGTCGGCACATAATAAAAATCACCGATCTGCGGATTGGCAAAATACGAGGAAAACCCGGAGACTGCCCGCGGCGCCGGCTGCATCCCGGCCAGGTCTTCACCTCGGGCAAACATGGCCAGCGGAGTAAAAACCTCATACATCCCATACGCCTCAATATACGAATCCCACCACCACAGATTGGCGCCCCCTTTGGCCATGAAGGCGCTCCAGATGCCGTTATGCAGGACCAGCCCCTCGAGCATTTGTGTCTTATATGGCTCCGGCAGACTGGCAACATTGGTTTCCGAATTCATTCCATTGACCGAGCCGGCGCCATACTCTCCGATAATCACCGGCTTCTGATAGATCTGTGCCAATTCGAGCGTGGTGGTCTTGAAGGGGCCGATGACCGGCGTGCCATAATGATGCACCTGCACCAGATCAATCGTATCATGATTCCAGATGGCCTCAAAGCCGCTTTCGCTGGAGCTGGTGGTGATGAGATGTTGATGACAATCAATGGAACGGATATAGTCCGCCATCTCCCGGTGCCAGGCAATCACACCGTCACGATTCTTGCTCCAGCCATCGGTAAACTGCACCTCGTTCCACAGTTCCCAGGCCAGAATCGCGGGTGAATACCCCCAGCGGGCAATGATATAGCGGTATTTATTTTTAGTCAGCTTCTTCGCCTGAGCATTGGTGAAGAAATCCTCCGGCTTACTTAAAAAACCACCATAGGCAGCATTGGCAAGGTTGTAGGGATTTTCGCTCCAGTTCGGATTGACCGTCGAACTGAACTGTCCATGATGCTGCAAAACCAGTTGAATGGCAATGCCCTGCTGCTCGGCGGTTTCCACCAGCGAATCCAGCCGCTGGGCAATCTGAAGACTGTATCGGCCGAGATTCTGAAAATAACTGGACTGATCCGACCGCCATTCGAGAATGCTGCACGTGGAAAAACTCGTCATCCAGACCCGTGTCCAGTTTTCACCGACGGGTCCCATATTCTGGAAATTATAGAGAAATGTCCCCAGCCCATTGCTTGACCAGCATACATTATGGCCGATCGGCAGATAAGGACTACCATTATCATATCGCAGGCAGGCCGGGTCAAGACCATCACGGCGAATGAATCCCTTGTTTACACTTTGGACACACTCGAAATCGCCCGCATTGTCCTGCTCAAACGTCAGCACCCCATTTTCATACACAACAATATCATAGACATAATGCCCGACCTGTGGCGGCGCAAAACGGAATTTCCATTGTTCGGGGCCGGGGTTGCGATATTTTTCCGGATTGACATCATAGACTTCATAGTCCCGACAAAAGAACGCCGGCACCTGCCAGACTGTCTGTTCCGGCCCGGTCACAATCGCCCGGATATCCACGATGTCCGGATCAAAGGGATTGCTGTAGGCTGTATCAAGAGTGAATATCACTTCATATTTCTCAAAACGCCCGACATTGGATGAATTTTGAGAAATGGATGTCATCTGGACAGCAAATGAAACCGATGCTGTGAATAACAGCATAAGAACACTGGGATTCGTATTTCTTTTGACGCATTTAGAAAACGGTTTCATCGCAGCCCCATTTCAGATTTATATGTCTGTACGGCTTTATCTCTCGAGTAAACCCCCACATTATAATATACGCCGAAAAAAAATAAAGGGCCCTCAGGATACTCCGCTGGCCCTTTATAAATTCCACATTAGATATTTTTTTCGGCCGGGTGTTATTTCTTTTTCCGCAGGAGAGCGAGTACGCCAAGTCCGAGCACTGACAGCGTGGCGGGTTCGGGAACAGTCAACTGAACATTGTCCATGTAGAAATTGACGGGGAATGCACCGTCGGAGTTGGTCCCCGTGTAAAGCTGGAACCAGGTGTCGCCGGGCTGCCAGCCGAGCGATGAGAATAGCTGATCTATGTGCCATGTCTTCTGGGTCGCGTCATCCGCGTTGTGCCAACCCTCCACGATTTTATCTATCTGGGTCCAGCCGGCTGCGCCGTCACTGTTACCGACGAGATTTAACTGATACCACCCTGCAACTCCCGCCGGGAAACTGCTGCCGTCGACCATAACGTCGAAGGCGATCCGTGCCTCGGTGTTACTTGCCAGGGCCTGCATGGCGAGCTGCTGGTTGGCGGCTCCGCCTCCGGCTTCCCACGAGAACTCCTTGGTCAATAACATCTGCCAACCCCCAGCCGTATGAATCTGCCGGACAACGGCAGTCGGCTGCCAGGAGACGTTTTGGAAACCCTCAACATCGGTGTCGAAGGTGTAAACGAGAGCGATTGCATTACTTGTGGTGAACAACAAGACCGCAGCGATTGATAATACGAACACCTTTTTCATCTTTCCTACTCCTTTCAAATATGGTTTAAACGTTTTAAAATACTCATCACATACACTTTTTTCACTTTTCTACGATATCAAATTCCTGACTATTCGAAGAGACCCTTGCAGAATGTAAAAACAACATCGAGAAAAACCGCGGACCTCACTCCGTAAATTCCGAGTGAGGCCCGCGCAAAATGTCATTAAAATCTCCTTTATTCCAGGCTAAACTCTTAGTTACATGGTTCAAACGTATCCGAACATCCCAGCCAGTTAACCGCCAATTCAGCAAAGTCGTACAGGTCAATTTTGCAGTCACGAACACCTGCTCCGGCTGCGCTGGCGATATCGCCATAGAAATAGAAGCTGCCGGCCTCAATGGATGCCGTACAGGAGTTGCTGTTGACATAGACCGTCACCGTGTCGGTATCGGACCACTGGCCGTCATTCACGGTTAACTCAAATATATACGGATCGTTGCCGTTGGCTTCGGTGTCATTGCCCAGTTGTGTCATGGTAACCGTCGTTGTCGCAGCCGTCGGCGAATCCAGCGTCACCGCAGGGCCGGCGGTCTGGGTCCAACTGTAAGTCAGCGGTTCTTTCTTGCCGTCATCGGTTGAAGCCGAACCATCCAGTGTCACGACCACGCTGGCTGGATCCAGCCATTTATACTGATCCTGTCCGGCATTGGCGGTCGGAGGAACGTTGTCCGAGGCCATGAATGTCCAGAAGACGCCAGGATAATTCGGCTCACCGCCTTCGGGGACACCCTTGAAGCCATCCACCACCCAGGTATAATTGGCACCCGGCACCAGTGTTGGCATCGCAATACTGGATTTGTCCTTCGGACTGGTGAGGGTTTCAATGAGAGCCAGCTTGTCTTTGTAATTTGCAGACGTGATAAAGCTGTTGGGATCCAATGCGTTGGGTTCCGGTGTCTGCCCAAACCAGACTTCCACTTTATCCAGGTCCAATTGCGCATTCGTCCAGGCCAGGGTTGTATCCTGACCGATAATCACGAATCCACCATCTGCGGGGGTCGGATTTTTCGGAATATATCCCAGTTCGACATCGATGAAATCCCAGTTGGTCCATCCCCAGACGGCAATAATCGTAATAACATTCTTGCCTTCCTTCAGGTCCACTGTCATGGGGACATTCAGCCGCGTTCCATCCCATGCCGGGGCCCAGCGGGACCACAATTGCCAATTGCCGTCAACATCGCCATACAGCTCGACAGAGGCAAACAAATCTTCGATGGTGGCCAGTTCAGCCCAACCGTTATTGCCCTCGATTGCCGCGGCCGCACCCCAGCCAATAAGGCCTGAGAAATTTTGGTCCACCAGTGTTTCGCCATTGAGCAAAATGCTATCATAGCGTTCGTTATCGCCACCGCTTCGCTGACCGATTTTCATATTATACGTTCCGGCACGCGGAGCATTGACGGTCATTTGAATCTGTCCGTTTTTGGCATCCGACACTTTTTGAATGGAAACAAATTGGCCGCCGGAGCAGTCTGCGTCGTCATTAATAAAGGTGGTGTCAACCAGCGTCGCATCTTCACACTCATAACGCGTCCATGAGGTAATCGGATCCGGACCAATCGCCTTAATATTGTCAATATAATAGTTGCCGCGGCTGCCGGTAGTCGGTGCATTGCCATTGATCATAATGGATAACTGAGAACCCCACCCCCCTAAGGCGTATCCCGTATAATCATACTGCAAAACCCGTGTGGTATCGCCCGCCCCGGCTCCCCAACTGCCGTCACCTGAACTTAGATTCTTTTGCCCCCAGCCGCCACCGCTATTGATAACGAACGTATCCTGGGTAATCCAGTCCACATTCCCCCATTCCGATGCAACATAGGTAACTTCCAATTGAATAATCGGAGTCGCAGTCAAATCAATAAAACTAATGCCCATGCTGCTGTTGTAAGCGCCGGTTTGCCAGCCGGCCGGCGTTGAGCCAAGAACCATACACTGGCTGCCCGTCAAAGGATTGGTCCCCAGAGTGACCGTCCCCGCTCCCGGCCCCCACCCGCCAAGATCTGTTTCAAAATCCCACAAAACGATTTCCATGCCATAGCCATACGATACCAATCCCAGAACCGCCATAATCAATACCATCTTCTTCATATCTTTCTCCTTTCGAATGGATTAAAATGAGGTTGGATACAAATAAATTGGATATGCAAAACCTTTGTGACAAGGTTTGTTTGATAGGCGCAGCCAAAGCAGTGATCTTGTGGACTTCTCATCAACTACCTCTCTGTCTTGATTACTCTCTACTCCAGCTTAAAATTGTAACGTAAACGATTACTCCAGTCAATACATTTTTTATAGGACCTCGGACTGTTAATATTTGCGGAATTATTTGCCTGAATTGGGGTGTATTCATAACCGGACAAAACAATATCACTTTAAAGACGATACGTTTCTGTTTCTGTCCACGGGAATAATTGATTTATTTGAAACTGCCTTTGCGGGATGTCACAAAATGAAGCATAACTCATGTAATTACAAGAGTATAAAATTTGTATCGAATTCATCATGTATCCCAAAAGCTGGCAATTTCGAGAGGAGAACATATCTCAGCCGGATATCACAGATAGACGGTAGAAATCAACAAGAATTCCGCTCACGTGATTGTCTTGCTGACTGCGTATCAGAAATGCAAATCTTCTGCGATGATGGTATCCTTATTTTTTTTGATCAGTTGAACCCGCTGCTGCACACAAGCGAAGGTTCGTCCCGCATCCGGAGGGGTATTGATGGTATAGTCAACAAGCTTCTCGACCGTGCTGGTCGCAACATGCAGCCGGGTATCCGAAGAACCGTAATAGATATAAACCGTACCATCCGGGTCAGCGATCCAGCCATTGCTGAATACGACATCGGAGACATCGCCAACACGTTCCCCGCCTTCGGGTGCCAGAAAATATCCGCCCGGCCGGTGCGTCACCCGCCACGGCTCATCCAGTGCCGTCATAAACATATACAACACATAGCGCAGCCCTGCCGCATTACCCCGAACCCCATGTGCCAGATGCAGCCAGCCTTGATCCGTCTTGATGGGGGCAGGCCCCTGCCCGTTTTTGACTTCCTTAATGGTATGATACGCCCGCTCATCAATGATGCTTTCGATGGTAATCTCGGCCGCATCCATCGAATTGGCCAGCCCCCAGCCGATACCACCACCCGAGCCTGCCTGAATAAAGTCATCCTGCGGACGCGTATAAAAAGCATACTTGCCATTGACAAATTCCGGATGCAGGACATGGTTACGCTGCTGGGGCGATGGGGTCTTGAGATTCTTCAGCCGCTGCCAGGTCTGCAAATCCTTTGTGCGGGCAATCCCCCCCTGCGCGACAGCCGATGACATATCCCCGGCCGGAGCGTTAGGGTCTTTGCTTTCCACGCAGAACAGTCCATAAATCCAGCCGTCTTCGTGCTTGACCAGCCGCATATCATATAAATTAGCCTCCCCCTTATCCAGTTCCGGAATTACCACCGGGTAATCCCGAAAGCAAAAGCCTTCGACCCCGTTGGTGCTTTCAGCCACCGCAAAAAACGACTTGCGATCCCACCCTTCCGCGCGGGCCATCAGGCAATACCGATCACCCAGTTTAATCGCTCCGGAATTAAAAACCGAATTGATCCCCAGCCGCTGCAGCAAAAACGGATTATCCCGGCAACTGAAATCGTATTTCCAGATCAGCGGCGCATGCTCGGCAGTCAGAACCGGATTGGCATATCGCCGATACAGCCCGCCGGTATCAACCAGCGGCCGGTTGGAACGCCGGATTAATTCCTCGTAACTGCGCACAAGCTGTTGCAGTTTTTCCTTAAACTCGCTTTTCTTCATACGTATATACTGTCCTGCTTGATAATAGTTTCCGTTTCGGCGCGGCTAAAAAGCTGTCAGCCGCCAGCTTCCAGCAATATATTTATCACCGCGGCTATGTAGGGTAACTTTACCCTGTGAATTCTCGCGGCATAAAAGCGGCCTGTGGCCGCCGCGGAATAATCATACCCGTTGGGTATATTTTCCTACAGAGGGATCCAGTTGCCGAATCATTCCATCCAGACGATGCATAATCTCAAGGCAGGCCCGTCCGCTGTGATACGGACATTTCCACTCCGACACCTTGGGTTTATCCGGGTCGGGCCGGCCATCCTGATACACCTTCCAGAACCAGTCGCCGTGCTCTTTATCCACCTGATATTTCTCGATAAACTGCCATATCCGCCAGGCCGTTTCCATGTATTCTTCTTCGCCGCTGAGCTGATAGGCATTCAGGAAACCCACTACCGCCTCAGCCTGGCACCAGAAGTGCTTTTCGGGAATCATCTGCCCCGCCGCATCGGCCTCATAAAAGACCCCGTTCCAGCCGTCAAGACCTTCCACATAGACCGCCTGCGAAATTCGAACAGCCAGTTCCGAGACCTCCCCAAGGAGGCCGGGGTTGTTTAAGACTTCCGCCGCACGGTACAGCAGCCAGCTACCCTCGATATCATGGCCAAACGAAATCCGACCGCACTGACTGTTCCATTGGTGGTCGAAAAACAACTGAAAATGCCGCTTCTGCGAATCGAGAATATGCTCCCGGAAAATCGCGATCAGTCCCTGCAGCCGTTTCCGCAGCAATTCATCCTTCCACACCGAATACAAATGCGTATAGGCTTCCAGCAGATGCAGATGACTGTTCATGGATTTGGGGACATCCATATCCTCATCACTCAATCGCTGATCGGACGACAGCGTCCAGTTGCGTTCCAGGGATTCATAATAACCGTTGAAGTGGGTATCTCTGGCGTGATTTTCGATCAATTGAAATACCTGCCGGGCACGCCCGAGGGCCTCCGTATCGCCGCTGAACAGATAATATTCCACCAGGGCATACATTACAAATGCCTGCCCATAGATTTTTTTGGTCGCATTCAGAACCTGGCCGTCATAACGCAGCCGCCAGAACGCCCCGCCGCATTCAGCATCCCAGAAGGTCCGTATGAGCGAGTCGTATGCATAACGGGCCATCTGAGCACACTCGACACCGCCTCTGGACCGGGCCAGCGCCGAAATCGTCCACAGCAGCCGGGCATTCAGAATCAGCCCTTTGTGGCTTTGCGGATCCACCTCCAGCGTATTGGTCATCCAGCCAATGAAACCGCCGTGCTGCCGGTCCACTGCGTGGGTCAGCCAGAAAGGAATAATATTGTTATGCAGCTCATCTCGGACCCGCTGCCGAAACAACCGCATTGTCTGTACATTCATGTATAAGTCTCCACCGTCAAGGAAGTCTGTCTGGGGCCACTCCCTGACCCGATCAATCCTGATCCAATTTTTGATACCAGTTCCACTTCAAAAACAATGACGTCACGGCAAGCACACCCATCGATATCCAGAAACCATTCCACTGTCGGATAATCAGATATATTGGGATGGCGCACATCGATACCTGCCAGACAATACCCACTGCCACATTGACCATATCCCGTCCAAATGCCCGATTCGGACAAAAATTCGGATCTTCCGCCAGCACCTGTTCACAAACCGGGCCCCAGAATCCCCATGGACGGGTACGTTTATAAAATTCCTTTAATATGCCCATCTCTTCCGGCCGCGTCATCAGCGAAACAACCACCGACACCAGGCTGCTCAGAACAAAGATGACCAGAAAAGCATACATCTGCTGCATGTCCGGGAAAAACTTCGGCATTACGAGGGAACCCGCCATCCCGCCGACCATGCCGGCAAAATAGCCGTACCCGTTAAACCGCCACCAGTGCCATTTGAGCACGTTGGGGGCGATATAGCCGCCATATAATCCCGCCACAATCCATTGAAGAATCGAATTGATGGAGTCGGTCATATATCCAAACAAAATTCCTACAATGACAATCAGGATGGAACTGGCATAACTCAGCAGAATCAGGCTTCTCGGAGCCGCCTTGGGATTGATATACCGCTGATAGATATCCCGGACGATATACGACGCCCCGGCATTCAGGGTACAATTGAACGTACTCATAAACGCCGACAGCAGCCCCGCCAGCATAACCCCCAGCACGCCCACCGGCATGTATTTGTTCAGCACCAGCGGCATAATCTGCTCAAAATCCACTTTGTCGCCCATCGTATTAAGCTGCTCGCGGAAAAAGACAATCCCCAGCACACCGATTCCCCCAATCAGCAGATATCGCGGCAAAAACAGCGCCACATTGGTAAACCAACTCATCAGCGACGCTTCCCGCGGATTGCGCGTGGACAAAATCCGCTGCATATCATAATTGGGTGCCGGCCCCGCAAGACTGGCCAGAAGCCCCTTGAACAGCATCAGCATAAAGAAAATGCCAAACAGCTCATACCCATCTTTTAGAATCTGAGAATTTCCCGCCGTCAATAGACCGGTCCAGTCCATATCCAGCTTCCAGCCGAAAAACAGGTTATGCCAGCCGGCCGGTACCGCAGCGGATAATTGTTCCGGTGAGACCTGCGTCATGGCAATCCACGCCACAAAAATCCCCGACAACGTCATAATCACAAACTGAATCAAGTCGGTGATGACCACACTGTACATCCCACCGGCAATGGTATAAACCGTAGTAATGCCCATAATCACAAGGGCGTAGGTATTGGGGGTCCAGTCCCACGGCAGCAGCGGTTCCATAAATTTGCCGATCCCCTTAAACGCGTAGGCCTGAAAACCAATCACGCTGATCAGGGCGAATATCACCACGCTGATATGGGACAGCCGCGTCCCCATATTCCTGCCGAATCGAATTTCTATCCATTCGGCCCCGGTCATCACTCCCGACCGACGAAGCCACGCCGACAGGTACACCATCAGAAAAATCTGATTAAAACACGGCCACAACCATGGAATCCAGATGCTTTTTACCCCATACAGCACTAGCAGCGTCACCATCCACATCGTGCCGGACACATCAAACATACCCGTGGCATTGGCAACACCCAGCAGATAATACGGAATGGAATTTTCACCCAGGAAATAGGAGTTGATATTCTTGCCGGCCCGTTTGGAAACCCAAACGCCAACCAGAACTACCGACACCATGTAGCCGATAATAATGAGTATATCAACAATGTGTAAAGTCATGTACCATCCCGGACACAAAAGGGTCAAACGGCCATGTCAGCTTAACTGTACTATCCGGAACATCCTGCCCGATATGCCCATCGTCAAACATCTCAAGGCCCAATCTCTGCTATTTCAATCTATGGGATAGTGTACACTCAACTTCTTTAAAAATCAACCTTTTTATATACTTTAATATTTGCGGAACTATTATCTGGTCATTTTAAACATTCCCAATCCCGCCCCAACGCACAAAAACACGCCCCCTTTTGCCCGGAATTACAGAAATGCAATTTCCCCACCTTAAAATTTTACCCATCAGCAAAAAATCAGACATAAATCACAAGGCTTTGACTCGATGCGTATTGATGAATTTTGCGAGTTACTTACTCCTGATTTAGGGACAAAAACATCCTCCCAATAGTCGTCTTTAATCCCCCGGAATGTATGATTCCTGTAACGAAGTTATCCCAAAATCCACACTCTGTCCATCTCTTTTAAACAATTTCCCGAAGACTGCAACCGAAATATCTGTATCCCCTTTATTTGTAATGTTTTATATTTTTCCTAGTCGCCCGGAAAGCCATTTTTAAACAGTTCGCCAAACAGACAAGAAACTGGACAAAAAATTCTTTTTCTCCATAGGTTCATTAAAAACAAGGACTAATAAAAACCTAATATTTTTTTTGATTTTTCGGCTTGAAGCTCAAGCTTGCCACGTTATGATGTCGTAGTAACTATTGGCAACATATTGATATTAAACAATGAATTTCAACAATATATAGTGGTACACACGGAGGCTTGTTCATGTCAGAAGAACGGATTTCGAAACAAGAATCAGGAAAAACAGTGTCGGGTTTTCAACCCTGGGCTGGCTCGTCAGGGAAAAGAAAACCCGGCTTGAAGATAGAGCAGCATTTTTCAAAGCCCGGCGTACATCCTTTCGACCAGATCGAATGGGAAAATCGGACTGCAAAAATCGCCGATGAAAACGGCAAAGCCATCTTTGAACAAAAAGATGTCGAAGTACCGGCCAACTGGAGCCAATTGGCGACAAAAGTGGTCGTGAGTAAATATTTCTACGGTGATGTCTCCAACGGCCAGCGCGAAAATTCAGTCAAACAGCTCATTCACCGCGTCTGCAGAGCCATTGCAGACCGCGGCAAAAAAGACGGCTATTTTGACACCGATGCCGATGCAGACAATTTCTATCAGGAATTAACATGGCTATGCGTCAACCAGTACGGATCCTTCAATTCGCCCGTCTGGTTTAACGTCGGCCTGTTTGATGTTTACGGCATCAAGGGCAGCGAACACAACTTCTATTGGGACCAGAAGTTAAACAAATCCATGCCCTGCCCCAGCAGCTATGAATTTCCCCAGGCCTCGGCCTGCTTTATTCAGTCCGTTCAGGACACCATGGACGATATCATGCGGCTGGCCCGCAGCGAAGCCATGCTCTTCAAGCACGGCTCCGGCACCGGCACCGACATGTCCACCCTCCGCAGCAGCAAAGAAAAGCTGTCCGGCGGCGGCAAGCCCTCCGGCCCGCTGAGCTTTATGCGTGTCTATGACCAGATCGCCGCAGTCATCAAATCCGGCGGCAAAACCCGTCGCGCCGCCAAGATGCAGTCTTTGAAAATTCACCACCCCGATATTCGTGAATTCGTCACCTGCAAGACCGAAGAAGAAAAGAAGGTCTGGGCCTTAATCGAAGAAGGTTTCAGCCCTGATGAAGCCTATAACAGCGTGATGTTCCAGAACAGCAACCTGTCGGTTCGCGTCACCGACGAATTCATGGAAGCCGTCGAAAAGGATGGCAAGTGGACAACGACATCCGTTACCACCGGCAAGCCCGTCGAAGAGCAATCCGCCCGCGAACTGATGGAACTGATTTCCGAAGGCACCCGTGTCTGTGGCGACCCCGGCATGCAATATCATTCCACCATCAACAAGTGGCATACCTGTCCCAATTCAGGACCCATCAATGCGTCCAATCCCTGCAGCGAATACATGTTCATCGACAATTCCGCCTGCAACCTGGCCTCATTGAACCTGATGAAGTTCCGCCGCGATGACGGCTCTTTCGATATTGAAAGCTTCAAACGGGCGATTCGCCTCTATATTATTGCTCAGGAAATTCTCGTCGATAACGGCAGCTATCCGGAAGCCACCATCACCGATAACAGCCATAAGTTCCGCCCGCTGGGGCTGGGTTACGCCAATCTCGGCAGCCTCGTGATGAGCCTGGCCCTGCCGTATGATTCCGACGAAGCCCGTACCTGGGCGGCGGCTATTACCGCCATCATGACCGGCACCGCTTATGGCATCAGCGCTGAACTGGCCTCCATTAAAGGCCCCTTCTCCGAATTTGACAAGAACCATCAGCCCATGCTGAATGTTATTTCGATGCACCGGGAACACGCATACAATATTCCTGAAGTGCATTGCCCTGATTATATGCTCAATGCCGCCAAGAACGCCTGGGATCAGGCCTTCACCCTCGGCAGCCAGTTTGGTTATCGCAATGCCCAGGTCACCGTTCTGGCCCCGACCGGCACCATCGGCTTTATGATGGATTGCGACACCACAGGTATCGAGCCGGATATCGCACTGGTTAAGTACAAACTGCTGGCTGGCGGCGGCATGTTGAAACTGGTCAACCACACGGCAGCCATGGCACTCGAACGCCTCGGATACAACCCCGAAGACATCAAGGAAATCACCGACACCATCGACAAAGATGATACAGTGGAGACTTCTACCAAGCTGCAGCCTGAACATCTGGCAATCTTTGACTGTGCCTTCAAACCCAAAAACGGTAAGCGGCACATTCTGTACATGGCCCATATTAAAATGATGGCTGCTGTCCAGCCGTTCCTGTCCGGGGCAATCAGCAAGACCATTAATATGCCCAAGGAAAGCACCGCCGAAGAAATTATGTCAGCCTATATGGAAGGCTGGAAACGCGGACTCAAGGCGGTCGCCATTTATCGCGACGGCTCCAAGCGGCTGCAACCGGTCAACACCGACAGCAAGGCCCATAAAGCCGACAAGAAAACCGCAAAAACCGAGGAAGCAGCTCCGCAAAGACCCTTCCGCAGACGACTGGCCGAGACCCGACACAGCATCACCCACAAATTCTCGGTCGCCGGCCACGAAGGCTATCTGACCGTCGGCCTGTATGAAGATGGCCAGCCCGGTGAATTATTCATCACCATGGCCAAAGAAGGCAGCACCGTCGGCGGCCTGATGGATGTCGTCGGAACCTGCGTTTCGATGGCGCTTCAATATGGCGTACCGCTGATTACGCTGGTGGAAAAATTCCGCCATGCCCGCTTCGAGCCGGCCGGAATGACCTCCAACAAAAACATTCCTTTTGCCAAAAGCCTGATAGACTATATCTTCTGCTGGATGGGTTGCCAGTTCATTCCCGGCTATGCCGAGAAGAACACCCCCAACCGCGGCGGCTCCGCTCCTGCCGAAACTCCGGCCGCCGCAACCGCCAAGCAGATCGTCGAAAAAACCCAGGATCTGGCCAAGAAAATCGATCAGGCCCGGGCCATTCAGAAAAAAACCGCCGCTCCGGGTGAAAAAACAGGCAATGGCGAAACGAACCCAATTTCCAAGGCCGGCTCACCACTGTCCAACCGATTTAGCGGCGAAGGACTGGCCGACAAGGTCGCCGAACTGGTCAATTCGGTACTCACCGAACCCGGCACCGGCGATGCCCAGGTCATGCAGCAGTTCAATGCCCAGTTTAACCACTTCCAGGATGATGCCCCCGCCTGCGATGTCTGCGGTTCCATCACCGTCCGCAACGGCACCTGCTACAAGTGCTTCAACTGCGGCAACTCGATGGGCTGTTCCTAAGCGGCTGGTAAGATAACAGATATTCAGGCTCGGGTATTCGTATCCGGGCCTGTTTTTTTGAAAAAACCAATTACCGGCATTACTGGAGCTCTTTTAGCCAGTACAACGCAATTGTTTTTTCTTTTTTTTCACTCAAAACGGTTGACAGAGCGGGTTTGTCCGTTATAATAAGCCGCTTTCTAATAGAATCTTTGGGAGTACTATCTCTATGAAATGTTATATGCCGACAAAAGAGACGGTGGAACGCAAGTGGCATCTGGTTGATGCCAGTGACAAGGTATTGGGCCGGATGGCTGCCCGGATCGCGATGATCCTGATGGGCAAGACCAAACCCATCTACTGTCCGTCTGTGGATACCGGCGATTTCGTAATCGTCATCAACGCTGAAAAGGTTCGTGTCACCGGCAACAAGGCCCAGACCAAGGTGTATCAGACCTATTCGCGTCACCCGAACGGTCAGAAGACCATTAAATTTCAGGACTGGATCGAAGAGCACCCGGAACGGATTATTCAACTGGCCGTCAAGCGTATGATGCCCAGAAACAATGGTCTGACACATCAGATGCTCAAGAAACTGAAAGTCTATAAAGGCAGCGAGCATCCGCATGCCGCTCAGCAACCGCAAAAATTGGAAATGTAATCTTTTATTGAAGGTATAAAGAGGTTATGACGGAAAATCAAAACATCAGCCCGTTGATTGACCCGAATATTCTGGTCGGCAAAACCGCATCTGCACCGGCAGTCCCCGCCGCTCCCAAGAGCGGATTCTGGTGGGGCGTTGGCCGGCGTAAAACCAGCGTTGCCCGCGTCCGCATCAAACCCGGCAAAGGTGAGCTGAATATCAACAGCCGCAAGGTCGAAGAGTACTTCAAGCTTGAGAAAGACCGTAATTCGGTCAAGGCTCCGCTGAAATCCATCAACGGCCTGACTGATTTTGACATCTATGTCAACGTCGATGGCGGCGGCATCACCGGCCAGGCCGGCGCGGTCATGCAGGGCATTGCCAGAGCATTGAAGAACTACAACCCGGCTTTCCTCAAGGAACTCCGCGATGGCGGCTTCCTGACACGTGACAGCCGTGCAGTCGAAAGAAAGAAATACGGCAGAGCGGGCGCTCGCAGACGCTTCCAGTTCTCGAAACGTTAAACGCGTTTTTTATCGATGTATTTTACAAGGCCGTCCGTTTCGGGCGGCCTTTTTTATTGGCCCGGCGGGTTGGCCGGAATCTGTTTTTGAAAAATGGTTTGCTTTTTTGGCCCTCCGGATTTTTAATTTCATCCGGCATAATCTATCGAAAGGACAATTATGATTCGCGTGGCAATTATTGGAGCCGGCGGTTATACCGGCGTGGAATCCATAGACATACTGTTGCGGCATCCGGAAGCAAAGCTGACCTATCTGACTGCTCAGCAGGAATTCGGCCGGGCAGCGGATATTTATCCCCAGTTGGCCGGCCGCTGTGACCTGACGATTGAGCCGCTGGATTTGGATAAACTGGGCAAGCTGGCCGATGTCGCCCTGTGCTGCCTGCCGCATAAGGTCTCCATGAGCATGGTTCCCAAAATGCTGGCCGCCGGCGTCAAGGTGGTGGATTTCAGTGCTGATTATCGCATTCGCGACCTGGCCACGTATGAAAAATATTATGAGCCGCACACCGACAAGGAAAACCTCGCTCATGCGGTCTATGGTCTGCCGGAGTTGTTCCGCGACCAGATCAAGGGTGCCCGGCTGGTAGCCAACCCCGGATGTTACCCCACGGGAGCAAGCCTGGCTCTGGCCCCCCTGCTGAAAAATAACCTGATTAAGCCAACCGGCATTGTCCTCAGTTCCGTTTCCGGCGTCTCCGGCGGCGGCAAGAAACCCACTCCGGGCTTCCATTTCCCCTATATGAACGAAAATATGTACGCCTACAGCGTCGGTGTACATCGGCACATCCCGGAAATTGAACAGGTCGCCTCGGATATGGCAGGCAAGCCCATTGAGCTGCTGTTTCAGCCGCATGTCGGGCCGTTTGACCGGGGCATCTTTACCAGTGCCTATTGCGACCCGATTGCCCCGATTTCGCCGGATACACTCAAAAAAATCTATCTGGATTTCTACAAGGGCGAACAGTTCGTACAGGTTCTCTCGACCCCGCCGGCGGTCAAAAACGTCGCCAAGACCAATTACGTCCACATCTTCCCCACCTTCGCCAAGGGCAAAGTCGTGGTCTTTTCGGTCATCGACAACCTTATCAAAGGCGCCTCCGGCCAGGCGATCCAGAATATGAACATCATCTTCGGACTCGATGAAACGCTAGCCTTAAAATAACTGTACGATTGCCCAGAAAGCGATATGTCGCCTATGAAAATCGAATTGCGAGAACCTTTGATTTCAGATGCGAAGCGGTACATGGAGATTCTTTCGCATCCGGAATTTTATTATTTCCCGGTTAAGCCCGCAACGCTGAAAGAGGAAAAAGAATTTCTTCGGAAGACCAAAACACTTCGGAAGAATGGAACTCAATATGATTTTGCAATCCTTGCCAATGGCAGACATGTCGGAGCGGCAGGAATCAAAATGAATCCGCAATTTCCATATCTATGCGAAATCGGATATTTTGTAGATCGAAAGTATTGGAACAAAGGGATTGCAACCAGGGCTGTTAAACTGCTGGAAACATTTATCACAGAAAAACTGGACATCGTTCGTATTGAACTTATCACAGCCCAAGGGAATATTGCCAGCCAGAGAGTCGCTCTGAAATCCGGCTACAAAAAAGAAGGCGTATTACGAAAACGTTTGAAGGTCGGCAGCACCTTTCATGATTGTTGTCTCTTTGCCAAAATTTTAAAATAGGAAGAAGACAGATGACTCAAGGAACACTCACCATTGCAAGCTGTCAATTCCCCGTCGCCGGGGATATTCGGGCCAATGCCGAATGGATCCGCCGGCAGATGACCGAAGCGGCGGAGAACAATGCCGACATCGTGCATTTTTCCGAATGCGCCCTGAGCGGCTACGCGGGGACGGATTTTTTCACCTTTGACGATTACGACTGGGCCTTGCTCAAGGATAAGACGCTGGACATCATGGCCCTGGCGGCCGAACTGAACGTCTGGGTGGTTCTGGGCAGTTCGCACCCGTTGACCCTGCCGAATAAGCCGCACAATTGCCAATACCTGATAACCCCCGATGGCCGGATCGCCGACCGCTACGACAAACGCTTCGGCACCGAGGGTGATTTGCAATATTACACGCCGGGTGACCGCTCGGTACTGTTTACCCTCAACGGCGTGCGGTGTGCCCTGCTGATTTGCTTTGACCTACGGTTTCCGGAAGTGTATCGGGACCTGTATAAACAGGGCGTACAGTGCATCTTTCAATCGTTTTACAACGCCCGCCAGACAGGCCAGAGTGTCCATAGCCTGATCATGCGGCAGACCATGCAGACTCACGCAGCCTGCAACCATTTCTGGATCAGTATGACCAACTCCTCGGCGTGGTTCAGCCCGTATCCATCCTGTTTCATCCAGCCCGACGGCCGGATCATCGACCAGATGGAAGACCACAAGGAAGGCTTTATTCTGAATCAGGTCGATACCAGCGAGACTTTCTACGACCCATCCGCCCCGTTCCGTGAGCAGGCAATCCGCGGCAGGCTCACCAACGGCCCAGGCCCGCTGGACGACCCCCGCTCAACCTATCATCAGGAACTTTAACCTTGCCGTCTTACGGAACTACCATTATGACTACTGACATCCAGGGCTGCATGGCAGTGACGGCCCTGTTAGAAAAAGAAGGCCTTCATCCAGAGGCCGTAATAGATGGGAAACCCTTCGATCCTACGTTTTTCCCTCCGGCAATAAAAACTCATCCTGTCGTCCAGATTATCGTACCGCCGGAGGAGGTAACAGGCGCCCAACGTGCTCTGGAGGCATGGCAGTTACAACAAATGGCCCTATCTGCCCAGGCGTCATCCAACGGCTTCAAAATGTTAATGATTTCTGTGGCGGCATCCCTGGTCATCGGCAGCGCCGTGTTTGCATTTTCCCGGGACTTAATGGCCGCGTTTGAGGCCGGCGTGGTAGGTTTTTCCTTAACCTTTGTCATCGCCCTGGCTCAGTTCGAATCCGCCCGGAAGAAAACACAGGAAGATAGGTCTGCAAAAGAGGAAAAATAACGTTTTAATATAGGAAGGAGAACAGCAATGTCACAACTGGTTGAGCCTGTCGAAGTCACTTATAAAAGAGCTGCAATTTTATGGTGGAATATGGCCTGGCCGATATGGGGCTCAATATTCTTATTGCAAATCCCTATTGCTTCTCTTTTCGAATATCTCCAATCTTGGGATAATCTCTTTGTCACAATATTTAAAATAGGTCTCGGACTCTTCTGGATTTTTATGGTTATCTGGGTACATATCGTGGTCGTTCAGGGCCTGTTTAAACAAAAGTTCCGCGGCTTTAAAATCATGATGGTCACCGATGAACCGACCGCGGAAGAAACGAGCATCCGCGAAATTGAAGAAACAGTACGAAAGCAAATGGAGCAGCATCATAATATCACCTGATTATAAACGGCTGTATTAAGGATTCACATGGGGCTTGAATGGGTTGAATTAGTTATGGAAATCGAGGACGCCTTCAACATCAAAATCGATGATGAAGACGCGGGTTCTCTGCATACCGTGGGTCAATTGACAGACTTGGTCTTGAATAAATTCGGCCCGGCATCCACCAATCCCAATTCATTCCAAAAAGCGTTTGGATTACTCAGAGAAGCCATCCTTGCAGAGTTTCCCGTTACCTGTCATATCACCCCTGAAACACCCACCGAAACGGTATTTCCTGCTCGCGGTCGAAAATACTGGTGGAATAGAATCGCCCAAAAAGCAGAGGTCATATTTCCCGAAATGAAGATCGCTCCAAAGCTCCTTCTGGCAACAAAATCTCTGTTTTGGCTGTCAATCCTGATGCTGATCGGAGGTCTTGTCTGGCTTGAGTCTCTTCCGTATGCGTACTGGATCGTCCTGCTGTCTCTGTGGATTGGATTACTGCTATGGATTCTGCTTTTGAAACCAGCCTCTGTTTTTTGCCCCGGGATATTCCCCATCCCTTCTTTCTGCCTCACACTCGGAGATTTGGCCAAAGCAATCCTTGCTTATAACCCCACCCGATTTCAGCCTCTCGACAAGGACGCCGTTTTTATCTCACTGGCTTTTATTATCGCAGAGCAATTCGATGTGCCGATAGAAACCATCAAACCCGAAACACGATTTATTGAAGATTTAAGATTTTAAGAGTATCAAGCCATTTTGAATTCTCATTCTGGCCGTGGGGCAATATTATCGCAAGGTTTTGCTTGCGAAGTCACCTCGTTTGCATCACAATAGAGGGAATTTATACCTTGACAGAAAACAGGAGTAACGGAAATGACCAATAAAACAATTACAGCCCCCAAAGGCTTTCTGGCCGCGGGGCTTTATTGCGGAATCAAGAAGTCGGGCAAGAACGACCTGGCCCTGATTTACTGCCCCACCGGCGCAGTTTCGGCGGCGATGTTCACCACCAACAAAGTCGTCTCGGCGGCAGTCACCGTATGCAAAGAACACACCAAAACCGCCCGGACCTACGCCGTCATCGTCAACAGCGGCAATGCCAACACCTGCACCGGCACCCGCGGCCTGGCCGCGGCAAAGGCCATGTGCGGCAAAACCGCCCAGATGCTGGCCCTCAAACCGCAGCAAGTGCTGCTGGCCTCTACCGGCATCATCGGCCACCAGTTGCCCATTGATAAAATTACTTCCGGCATCGAAAAAGCCTCCACCAAACTAAGCGACTCGGCCTCAGGCGGTCTGGCCTTTGCCAAAGGCATTATGACCACCGACGTCCGCTGCAAACAGGCCTGCAAGACCGTAAAAATCGGCGGCAAGACCATCACCCTGGCAGGAACCGTCAAAGGTGCCGGCATGGTCGGCCCCAACATGGCGACCACCATTGGCATCTTCACCACCGATGCGGCTATCTCTAAAGCACTTCTGCAAAAGGCTTTATCGCTAGCTATCGGTCAATCACTCAACCGTCTCACCGTGGACGGCCACCAGAGCACCAACGACACGGCCATCCTACTGGCCAGCGGGCAGGCCGGCAATAAATCCATCACCAAAAACAACAATGTCTTCAAAAAATTCGCTCAGGCGCTGACGGAATTGTGCATCGATCTGGCAAAACAGATGGCCCTCGACGCCGAGGGCGCGACACGCATGTTTACGGTTGTGATAGACGGCGCAAATACCAAAGAACAAGCCCTCACCGCAGCACGGGCCGTGGCCAATTATGACCTGGTCAAGTGCGCCATTCATGGCGGCGATCCCAACTGGGGACGCATTATTTGTGCCGTCGGCTCCTCCGGCGTCAAACTCAACAGCGACAAACTGACCTGCTCCATCGGCGGCGTCACTGTATTCCGCAACGGCCAGCCTGTCAATTTCGACCCCAAAAAAGTCAGCCGGATTATCAAGCAGAAAGAGCATACAATTGTCGTCAATTTGGGTGTCGGCAAGCACTCTGACTTCTGCTATGGATGCGATTTAAGTCGTGAATACGTAACGATTAACGCTGATTATCACACGTAATAAATCTGTTTTTATTGAACTACAATACAGACCGATAATATCTCTTGTGTCAACCCTGACACGCAGGGCCTTTTTTCTTACCCGGAAAATGCTTGCATTGGCCCGTTAAGTATGTAATATTGGTCGAAATTTTTAAATTCAAGAACTAATGGTAGTGCTGCGCAAACAAAACGGATGTGAATACGGACTGCATAGCATTACACAGAGGAAATATAACTGGTTACCCTTTTTTGAAAGGAAAAGTATTGTGAAGAAGTTAGCAGCATCTCTAACCCTGGCCCTGCCTCTGGTATTAGGGGCAACGGCTCTGGCTGAAACCGTGGCAACCGCGGCAGCCGCCCCTGTCGAAACGGGGGATAGTACAATTCAGTCGGTCTGGTGGGTCGCCCCTATCAGCTCCTTCCTGGCAATTGCATTCGCCTACTATTTCTATAAGAAAATGATGTCCGCTCCGGCCGGCTCTGCGAAAATGATCGAAATCGCTTTGGCCGTCCGTGAAGGCGCATTTGCTTATCTGAGACGGCAGTATTCCGTGGTAGGGTTTATTTTCCTGCTGCTGGTGATCCTGTTCAGCATTCTGGCTTACTTCGGTATTCAGAATCCGTTTGTGCCAATCGCGTTTCTAACCGGTGGTTTCTTCAGCGGTCTGTGTGGTTTCCTCGGTATGAATACCGCAACGAATGCTTCGTCGCGTACCGCTCAGGGCGCCAGCGAAAGCCTTAACCGCGGTCTTCAGGTTGCCTTCCGTTCCGGCGCTGTGATGGGGCTGGTCGTAGTCGGCTTCGGTATGCTGGATATTTCACTGTGGGATTTGATTTTAGACAGACTGGTTTATTCGGCCGGGCACATGCAAGAGGGACTTCGGTTGTTCGGCGTGACGCTGGTGCATGCCGGAATGAATCCGGACCACAAGCTGGCTGAAATCACAACAACCATGATTACCTTCGGTATGGGTGCTTCAACCCAGGCCCTGTTTGCCCGTGTCGGCGGCGGTATTTATACCAAAGCCGCGGACGTCGGCGCCGACCTGGTCGGTAAAGTCGAAGCCGGTATTCCGGAAGATGATCCGCGTAACCCCGCAACGATTGCCGACAATGTCGGTGATAACGTCGGAGACGTCGCCGGTATGGGTGCTGACCTGTATGAAAGCTATTGCGGCTCGATTCTGGCAACCTGTGCACTGGGTGCAACGCTTCCGTTAGCAGCCACGAAGATCAGCGGCATCAGCCCGCTCAAAGCGGTATTGGCCCCGATGATTGTGGCCGGCATCGGCAACCTGCTGTCCATCATTGGTATCTTTATGGTTCGCTGCAAAGAAGACGCGACACAAAAGAATCTGCTGCGGTCGCTGTTTATCGGCACATTCGGCAGTTCGTTTTTCATTCTTATCGCCATGGCGATTATGGCTCAAATCGGCTGGATTACCTGGGGCGTGTTTGGTGCCATCGTATCCGGTCTGCTTGCCGGCGTCATCATCGGCCAGTTGACGGAATACTATACCTCAGATGAATATGCTCCCACCAAAGGCATCGCCAACCAGGCCAAGATGGGTCCGGCAACCGTCATTATCGACGGCTTTGCAACAGGCATGCTTTCCAGTGCCTTGCCGGTCGTCACCATTTCTGCCGGTATTCTGGCGGCCTTCATTTTTGCCGGCGGCCTTAAAGACTTCTCACTGGGCCTGTACGGCATCGGCTTTGCCGCAGTCGGCATGCTTTCCACATTGGGTGTAACCCTGGCCACCGACGCGTACGGCCCCATCGCCGACAATGCCGGCGGCAACGCTGAAATGGCGGGTATGGGACCTGAAGTTCGCAAACGCACTGACGCTCTGGATTCGCTGGGTAACACAACAGCCGCCACAGGCAAAGGCTTCGCCATCGGCTCTGCTGCATTGACGGCATTGGCCCTGATCGCAGCCTACATGGAAGAAATTCGCATCTGGATTCAGCGCCTTGCCGCTGACGGCGTATATAAAGTGGGCAACGTGGAATTCACCGCTGAATCAGTCAAGGCCGCATCGGTTGACCAACTCGCCGCGGCGATGAATCTGTCAATCCTGAACCCCAAACTGCTGTGCGGTTTGTTCATCGGCGCGATGATGGCGTTCCTGTTTTGTGCGCTGTCCATGAAGGCCGTGGGTCGTGCCGCAGGCGCGATGGTCGAAGAAGTGCGTCGGCAGTTCAAGGAAAAACCGGGTATTATGGAAGGCAAGGATAAGCCGGATTATGCCCGCTGCGTGTCGATTTCAACCGCTGGCGCTCAGCGTGAAATGATTCTCCCCAGCCTGCTGGCAATCGCTGTACCGGTTGTGGTAGGTCTGGTGCTGGGTGTCTCCGGCGTGATTGGTCTGACGGCTGGCGGTTTGTCAGCGGGTTTTGTGCTGGCCGTATCGCTGAACAATGCCGGCGGCGCATGGGATAACGCCAAGAAGTACATCGAAAAAGGCAACCTGGGCGGCAAACGTTCTGACGCTCATAAGGCGGCCGTGGTCGGTGATACCGTCGGTGACCCGTTCAAAGACACCTCCGGCCCCAGCTTGAACATCCTGATCAAGCTGATGACGATGGTTTGCGTCGTGTTTGCCGGTGTAGTCGTCAAGTACTCCCCGGTCATTGCCGAGTGGCTCCATCTGGGCACGAATTATTAATTGACGGCTTCTGTGATTTAGAGTACTCTAAAGGGGCGTCCCAAGTCGGGGCGCCCTTTTTTATTTAGGTATTTATGGAGACTTTTAGTTTGGCAAAGACAAAAACAACATCGGAACGGAAATTTGCGATAGAAGCGGCCCGGCTGGCCAATGATCGACATTGTACCGATATCGTGGTATTGGACCTCAAAGGCGTATCCCCGGCGACAGACTTTTTCGTCATCGCCACCAGCACCAGCGACCGGCAGGGTAAATCCGTCGCTGACGAAATCAGCGATATGGCAAAGGAATATGACCTGAAGAAATTCGCCTCGGCCGGCTACGAACAGGGACGATGGATTCTGATCGACTATATCAACGTCGTGGTCCATCTGTTCAACTCGGAGATGCGGTCCTATTATGACCTCGAAATGCTCTGGGGCGACGCGAAAAAAGTCCGGTGGCAGCCCGTCAAGAGAACCGTAACGGCAAAAGACAAAACCAAAAAAGAGAGTTAGAATCCCCCTCTTCGGTTGTGATTCTCTGTCATCCATTCCAGTGACGATATCATGAAACCTGTACTTGAAATACTCGAACAGCGCATCAGCGAAACGCTTGCCAAAGTCAGCGGGCTGGACAACTGCCCCGCTGTTGTCCGCATGGCAACGGATTCGAAATTCGGCGATTACCAGGTCAATGGTGTGATGGCCGCGGCCAAACAGCTCAAGACCAATCCACGCCAGTTCGCTGAAAAGCTTGTCGCCAAATTAGACCTCTCCGATATCTGCCAGCCCCCCGAAATCGCCGGCCCCGGCTTTATCAACCTGCGGCTGACGCCCGAGTTTCTGGCAAGCTCCCTGATGGATATCCGCCGCGACGCGAATCTAGGCATCGAAAAAACGCCAGCCCCGCAAACCGTCGTCGTCGATTACTCCGGCCCCAACATTGCCAAACAGATGCACGTCGGCCACCTCCGCAGCACCATCATCGGCGACTGCATCTGCCGAATGCTCGAATGCCTCGGCCACAACGTCATCCGTCAGAACCACATCGGCGACTGGGGAACGCAGTTTGGGATGCTGGTACAGTATCTCTATCAGAAAGCCGCCGCCACAACAAACAGCAGCGACCCCGCAACCATCGAAAAGGCCCTGCAAAATATCCACATCGCCGACCTCGAGGATTTTTATCAGCAGGCCAAGAAGCTCGACGATGAAGATGAGGCGTTTCGCAGTGCAGCCCGGCAGCGGGTCGTCGAACTGCACAGCGGCCAGAATCCACTGACCCTGACACTCTGGCGGCAAATCGTCAATGAATCACGCAAGCACTATCAGCCCATCTATCAGACTCTGTATATCACCCTGAATGCTGAAGACGAACGGGGGGAAAGTTTTTATTCAGACAAACTGGAGTCAGTTGTCAAAGACCTGCAGCAGAAAACCCTGGCCGTCGAGTCCGATGGTGCTATGTGTGTGTTTCCGGAAGGTTTTACGAACAAAGAAGGCACGCCCCTACCGTTTATCATCCAGAAGTCAGACGGGGCATTCCTGTATGCCACCACCGACCTGGCCGCGATGCGTTTCCGTCTGCGAGACCTTCACGCCAGCCGCATTATCTATGTTACGGACGCCCGGCAGGCCCTGCATTTCAAGATGCTCTTTGCTGTCGCAAAAATGGCCGGCTGGGCCACCGACTCCATCAAATTGGAACACGTCACCTTCGGCACTATGCTGGGCGCCGATGGCAAGCCCTTCAAGACCCGTACCGGCGGCACCGTCAAGCTGGCCGAGCTGCTGGAGGAAGCTATTCAGCGGGCCAGGGACGTCGTTGAACAGAAGAACCCGGAACTGCCCGAGGAAAAGAAGGCTCAAATCGCTTCCGCCGTCGGCATCGGCGCCGTCAAGTATTCCGACTATTCCAACAACCGCGACAGCGACTACATCTTCAGCTTCGATAAGATGCTGGCCATGGATGGCAACACCGCCCCCTATATGCAGTACGCTTATGCCCGCATCAAATCCATCGAACGTAAGGCCCAGGGCAAGGATGTCGATGTGCGGGCTGAGTTGTCCTCCATCGCCCAAATGACCCTGACCGACCCGGCCGAAATCGACCTGGCCAAGCACCTGATCCGCTACGGCCAATCCATCCAGAACGCCGCGACCGAATGCCGGCCCAACTACCTGACCAACTACCTGTATGAGCTGTCCGGCGCGTTCAGCCGGTTCTATAATACCTGCCCCGTCCTGCAGACCGAGGGGGCAACCCGTGCCGCCCGGCTGCTGCTGTGCGATTTGACCGCCCGCACCATCCGCCACGGCATGACCGAATTACTGGGCATCGACGTCCCGGAACAGATGTAGTCTGGCTATTTCATGACACAAAAAAAGCCCCGTTTTGGGGCGGGGCCGACACTCAATCTGTGTTTCTCGGGCAGCTCAATCCTATTTTTCGCCGGCAATAACCTCGGCGATATTCAGAATATGGTCTTTGATTCTCCGATACGACGTCAGCAGGTCGGTATAAATCAGGCTTTTTTGCGGCGTGGCAATGCCGGCTTCTACCCTCGCCAGATGCCTGGTTCGGCTTTCTTTAACCAGGCTGGTTATGGCATTGTTCTTGGTGTGAGCCTGACTGAGAAATTCTGCGGGATTGGCAACATTATCTGCTATGGCTGAAAGAATAAAGTCAAGAAATTCGGAAACCTTGCCGTGAAGGGCCTGCATCTCCTGCATGGCTTCCCCGGAAAAATGCAGATTGTTGTTGCGCATCTTGAGCCGCAGCTTGATGACACTGGCGATATAATCGCTGATGGATTCAAATTCATCCGCCATGCGGATTTGACGCCGATTCTCATGAATCATGTTCTGCGACAGATTTCCTCGGATGACACTTCCCAGAAACTCCGTAATTTCTTTCTGCATGACATCCAGATCATTTTCCGTCTGGAATATTTTCTCGATGCGGTTGCGATCAATCGTATCGCTTTGCTGTGCCTCGCCCAGGATCGCCATAGCAGCCTGACACATTTTGCCCATTTGCATAATTTCTTTCTCGGATTGCTCCAGGGCAATGATCGGCGTGTCAAACAAGCGGACATCCAGATAGGTCAGCTTGGGAGCTTCCGGCTCAACTTTGTCCGGCACAAGCCACGTCAAAAACCGCGTATAAATCCCCACCAGCGGCAAAAATACCAGCACATTCAATATCTTAAAACTGGTATGAGCCGTCGCGATCGCTTTTTCCGCATAAGGATAAGTTGCCGCGATATCGGTATAGACCGCCACGTCCGGGTTCTGGCATCCCAAAAATCGGATGATAAACCAGACAACCCCCTGCGTGAGCATAAAAAACAGCGGTGTAATCCAGAGCACCCCCAGGATGTTAAACAAAACATGGGCATAGGCCGCCCGTTTAGCATTTGCAATGGTTCCCAGCGAGGCCAGCACCGGCGTGATAGTCGTACCGATATTCTCTCCCAGAACCAGGGCTGCCGCGGTGTGAAAACCGATAATTCCGGTCCCCGCCAGGGCCATCGTAATACCCACGGTAGCCGAGGAGGACTGGATGATGGCAGTGACCGCCGCCCCCACCAGGATACACTTGAAGATTCCCCAGTAGCTGTCGGCTTCAAATTTGCTGAACCAGGCAATAAATTCCGGCATCGTCCGTACTGGAGTCAGCCCCTGTTTCATTAAATCCAAACCGAAAAAGACCATCCCAAGCCCCAGCACAAAGACAGCAAAGAATCGAATACGGTCGGATTTGGAAAATAAATAAAATAAGGCCGAAAAACCAACCATCGGAAGCCCCCATTGTTCCAGGCTGTAGGCCATAATCCAGGCCGTGACGGTAGTGCCAATATTAGCACCGAGAGTCACACCAATAGATTGTTTGAGCGTCATCAGCCCGGCATTGACCATGCCGACCACCATGACCGTCGTCACGGAACTGGATTGAATCAGTCCTGTGACCGCCAGGCCCGACCCGACCCCTAACAGTGGATTATTGGTGGTAAGGCCGACGAGCTTGCGCATTTTTTCCCCCGCCACCGCCTGAATCCCGTCGGACATGTTTTTCATGCCCAAAAGAAAGATTCCAAGCCCACCAAAAACATGACAAATAATTGCAGCAACTTGTGACATAGACAACCTCAATAGCTATTTTTTACAGCAAAGCGTAATGATTTCCAAGAAGCCTAAACCAAACGCAAAATACACTCAAACATTATATCCAGTATCCCCTAAGCAAATATTTGACAAGATATTACGCCTACGGCAACCAAACGGTCGAAACGTCTGTTCTATAAAAACAGTTCAGGTTCAGGTCTTATAAATAACATCTGTAACTTGATTTTTTTTACCATATTCTTCTAAATGTTTTTTTATGATTGGTTCCGCTTTTTTGGATCGCAAAAGGACAAGTATCTCTTTTTTCCCGTTTTCATGAATATCATAAAAGCCCTCCTTGACCACACATAACATCTTTTTTTTGTATGGGATCAGCCCTAAAAACTTCTTTTGTATTTCGTTTTGAACCGCTAAATGGGGATAGCCCGCAGGAGTATTGTCAGGGGTTCCTGCAGGAGGCAAAATTCTCTCGATAGACAACGTTCCTTCATACATATCGGAGCTTTTTATTTCCTGCACAATTGTTTCCACAACTTTTCTGAGTTCCTCGCTTTGGTTTTGACTTTGAATCGTTTTCATAATGCCTCGTCCTCAACCTTGTCCCATTAAAACTCCAGGAATAGTTATTTTTTCAAGACAGAAAATCCATTAACAAGCAGCCATAATCCCACAGCGACTACGAATAGATAGAAAATATATCTTCTCCAATGCCACATCGTTGCTCGTGAGCCCTTGATGGTAATTCCTTTACAATACTTTATATCCCAAAATCTTGATATGGCCATTAACATCACAAGGACCCAATAGACGATGTCAAAAGCTGAAAGTAAGGCCTGTTTTTGAATTATTTTTATCGCCATGGCGCCTAATAAAATATTTCCCCAGAGCAGCCAGAACATACTGACAAAAGTCCCCAGGAAACTGCTTTCTCCCTGGGCGGGGGAATTCTCGGGCCTGGCGGCGGATTCATTGCTTGATTCGTTCATGAGTGCTCCCTTTTTATCTGTTCAGAAATGACAATATATGACTGAGTATCCATAACGCTGCCGAGATGAGTAAGTAATATTTGGCGTATTTTCGCCAATGATCCATCGTGGCTGGTTGCCCGTCCGCCGTGATCCCTTTAAGGTATTTAATATCACAATACCTTACAGTGATGACCAGAAACACGATCCCCCAAAACACAAGGTCATACATTGAAAGCAGAATATGTGTTTGATATATCTTTGCTGATACAGACAATAAAACAATATTTCCAATAAGGCTCCAGAATAACCTGGCAAAAAGTCCCAATAGGCTGTCTTGACCTTGTGACGGAGTATCATTGGATTTGGAAATAGATTTGTGTTTTGACTTACTCATAGGCCATTCCTGTCAAAATTCTTATTTAACAGGTGGCGGCCCGACCACTTAACAACCTGTGAGGCAAGTATTACCCCACACCCTTTTATAATTTATTTATTATTATACTTTTGCAGGATAGAATATCAATCCAAATCTTCAATATTATTATATATCCCTGTCTTTTTTTGGATGTATGTTGGTTTTTGACACTTCTGTTTATTTAATGCCTGATTCCTGGAATAAAACAAGTTTTATACTAAAAACAATTCAACTCGACAGATCGGGTTGTTAAAATGTCCACTAATTCAAAGAAATCAATTAAGGAAATTTATGAAAATTACACTGCAAGTTCTATCCGTATCCACATCCAGCCGCAACCAGATGCTGAATATCACCCATCAGGTCGAGGATACTGTTGCCCAGAGCGGCATCCAGAATGGAATTGTGACTGTTTTTTGTCCACATACCACAGCCGGCATCACGATCAATGAGAACGCCGACCCCGATGTTTCCCACGATATTCTACTGACCCTCAACAAACTCCTGCCGCAGAATCTGGCGGGGTATAAGCACTGCGAGGGTAACAGTGACGCCCATGTCAAATCCAGCCTTGTAGGGTGCAGCAGACAGGTTGTTTTGAATCAGGGCAGCCTTGTGCTGGGAACCTGGCAAGGCCTTTTCTTTTGTGAATTTGACGGCCCTCGAATGCGAACCGTCCATATTCAGATTATGGGGCAATAAGATGTCAAACAACTGTTTACAAGATCCCGCCTGTCTGCTATCATAAATGACAAAAAAAATGGCGAGGTGGTGGGTCCGTCTGGGGGGGAAAACGGATAGCCACGTAGCCTCGCCGAGGTTTATGACTTCGATTGTTACTATAAGTAGCAACCGCAGTATTCAATTATCAAATATAGTTCTTCTTGATGCTCTTGTCAATGCTGTATCGTCAAAATTTAAGGAAAAATTGAGGCTTTTTTAATAAAACTCTCTCAATTTGTATCGGGATTAATACTGAGTTGTTCGACTTGTATCTGTGGCCTATCAATTTCCCCACATCCATTCTGTACTGGTCAACACCTTTGGCAAGTATTGGAATCCAAAGCACTTAGTGTAATAACCGACGAGATCAACATAAAAATATCATCGATAACAAAGGACCGCCCCAAATCCCCTTGCCAACGGCACCAATTTATCATACATTACACGATATTGTGCAGGATGGCTGAATCCTGATATGAATACAAAGCAATATCGCTGCAAGGACCAGAGAATTAACGCGAGATAAAATAGTATGGCAAAGAAACACAACGTCGTTGAAGATATCCAAAAGAACGCACGCGGGGTCTATGAC
>JBDKVE010000314.1:0-6110 GCA_039679345.1 Anaerohalosphaeraceae bacterium | reverse complement strand
GCCCTGCCCTATCATCGGCTGTTCAATTCCCCCATCGCCGAAGGTGCCATCATCGGCACCGCCTGCGGATACGCCCTTGAAGGTGGGCGACCTCTGGTGGAATTGATGTATTGTGATTTCATGGGTCGGGCCGGCGATGAATTGTTCAACCAACTGTGCAAATGGCAGTCGATGAGCGGCGGCCTGCTGAAGATGCCGGTTGTCGTTCGGGTCTCGGTCGGCAGCAAATACGGTGCTCAGCACAGCCAGGACTGGACGACACTCTGTGCCCATATTCCGGGATTGAAAGTCGTCTTTCCGGCCACGCCTTACGATGCCAAAGGCATGATGTACACCGCCCTGACGGGAACAGATCCGGTCATTTTCTTTGAAAGCCAAAGAACGTATGGCATTGCGGAAGAATTTGTCGCCGGCGGTGTTCCGACGGGATATTATGAAGTCCCCTTCGGCCAGCCTGCAATCCGCAAGCAAGGAAAAGACCTGACCATCCTGACTATCGGCGCAACACTGTACCGAGCCATGCAGGCAGCCAAACAACTGGAAACCCAATATGGACTGAACTGCGAAGTCATTGATGCCCGCAGTCTGGTGCCGTTTGACTATACGCTGGTGCTGGAATCGGTCAAAAAGACCCGCAAGATTATGCTGGTTTCCGATGCCTGTGAACGCGGCAGTTTCCTGCATACGATGGCCTCCAAAATCACCCAGTTTGCGTTTGATGAACTGGATGCCCCGCCGGTGGTGGTCGGCGCCAAAAACTGGATCACCCCGCCGGATGAAATTGAAGACTCGTTTTTCCCGTTCCCGGTGGATATGATCGATGCGATTCACGAGCATATTCTTTCTTTAAAAGGGTATTCGGCCCAACAAGACTGTTCCACACAGGAACTCATGCGGCGAAGCGCCAAAGGACTGTAATTCATAAAAAGCGGCCGGTTCGGCAGTAAGTCGAACCGGCCTTTTCTTTAGACAGCAATGAATCCATCCCAAGAAGTCGAAAATGTTTTTCGTTATCTGCCGCTCAACCCCAAAGACCTGCATTGGGGGCTGTACCTGACCGGTATTGGGCAGGCGTTTATTCCACAAAATGGAGCCTACCCCCCGCCCGGGCATCCGGAAGTATATGATTTTTCATGGCAATCCGGCCGTGTGCTGCCCGAATACCAGGTGGTTTTTATCAGCGAAGGCAAAGGCCAGTTTGAATCCGCCGCCACCGGCCATATTCAGATTAGTCAGTATGATTCCATCCTGCTGTTTCCGGGGCAGTGGCATCGTTATCGTCCCGACCCGCAGACCGGCTGGCGCGAACACTGGATCAGCTTCAACGGCGATTATGTCTGGCGTCTGCAGAAGCATCGCATCCTGTCGCCGGCCCGCGCCGTCCTGCATGTTCAGCAGGCAGAACTTCTGCTGGAAACACATCACCGCATCTGGCGGCAGGTGTCTTCGCAGCCTTTGGATAATTCATTCTTGCTGTCCGCAATGGCAATGGAGATTCTGGCATTAACCATCAGCGAGATTCCCAGCCGGACAGACGAGGAATCCATTCCCGGATGTTCGGATTCTCTGGTATCAGAGGCGCTTCGACTCATTTGGAATCACAGCTATCGCGATATCTCCGTTCAGGATTTAGCAAGGGAATTATCCACCACCCGTCGCACCCTCGAACGTCGATTCGCCCAGTATCTCAATGCCACGGTAGCCGGTGAAATCACCCGCAGCCGCATCGCCCGTGCCAGGCATCTGCTGGTTCATACCTCCCTGCCAGTGGAACACATTGCTTTGGCTGTGGGATTTTCCGGGGCCGACCGCCTGAGCAAAGTCTTCCGTGCCAGCGAAAAGATAAGCCCTCTGGCCTATCGCAAAAAACACAATCGAAAATAAAAAGACCTCCACCGAAACGATGGAGGTCTTTATGAATCAAAACATATCTTTCAGACAGACTTATTTCAACTTAGTCTTGAATTCATACTGTCCGGATTCGAGCCGCAGCACAGCATAATCCTGAACCTGTTGTCCTGTAATTTCCTTGTGCATATTGATCGGATTGACGCCGACAGCTTTATTCAAAGGCTTACCGCTTTCGGTTATCGATTCCATGGATGCTGCCGGAACATACACCGTCGCAATCGTATTGGCGGGGATCGTGATATCCAGTGTAAAGCCGCCTTTGTTCTTTTTCCAGGAAGTTTCAATCTTGCCCCGGATGGAATCATACGATGTCTTTGCCCAGGATAATTTCTCGTCCAGGCACGGTTTGATGATGATTTTCTTGTAGGCAATCTCATCGGCCTGAATACCGCCGAGATTTTCGACCATCCACTGATAAACGGCACCGAATGAGTAATGTGCAAAGGAATTCATTCCCGGATCGCCAAAACCCTGCTCGGGTGTCCAGCCGTTCCAGCGTTCCCAGATGCTGGTTGCGCCATGCTTGATGGAAAAGCCCCACGAGGGGAAGGTGTCGTTGTGCAGCAGTCTGCAGGCCACATCATTGCGACCGATTTTGGCCAGAACCAGCATCAGGTCCTTGGTACCGATAAAGCCGGTCGATAAGTGCCAGTTGCGTTTTTCAATCAGCCCGACAAGCCGGTTGGCAGCGGTCTTATACATCGGCCCATCCACTAAATCCACTGCAATCGCCAGCACATAGGCCGTCTGCGTATCGCCTTTGATTTTCCCGTCGGCGGCAACATAGGCTTTATTGAATGCCGCTTTAATGCCCTGATAGAGTTCATTATATTTCCGGGCATCTTCAGTCTTGCCAAGCACCTGGGCGGCCTGAGCCGTCATTTTGGTACTCAGAGCAAAATACGCCGTATAAATCACATCATTGGGGGTATTGTCGTCGATATTCAGCCAGTCGCCAAAACAGTGGAACTGAGCCGGCGGCAGGAGTTCCGGAGTACTGCGATTTTTGCAGAATTCGATGAATTTGACCATTGAGGGATACTGGCGTTCCAGCAATTGTTTATCGCCATAGACCTGATAAGCAGTCCATGGACAGATGACGCCGGCATCCGCCCAGGCCGGACCGCCATCACTTTCGGCCACCTTCAGCGGGGCCACCATTGGGAATTGCCCATCATTCCGCTGGGCGTCCGCCAGATCCTGAAGCCACTTGGTGAAAAAGGCATGCACATCCGTATTCATCGCCGCAGTGCGAATATAAACCTGGGCATCGCCTGTCCAGCCAAGCCGTTCATCACGCTGGGGGCAATCGGTAGGAATATCGATAAAGTTCATCCGCTGAGTCCAATAGATATTGCTGTGGAGCTGATTGATCATCGGATCAGAGCATTCAAACGTTCCGGCCACCGGCGTATCACTGCTGAAAGCCAGCCCGGTAATGACATCTTTGCCCGGCTTGTAATTCAACCCTGTAATTTCCACATATTGGAATCCATGGAATGTAAACATGGGTTCCCATACTTCCGTACCCTTGCCTTTGCAAATATAGGTATCCGTGGCTTTGGCGGCTCGCAGGTTGGTCGTATAAACGGTTCCATCCGGATTGAGCCGTTCAGCAAACCGAAGCTGAATGGCCTGGCCGGCAGCACCTCTGACTTTCAAACGCACCACGCCGGCAAAATTCTGCCCCATATCAAATACATAGGCACCCTTCGTCGGTTCGGACATCGACACCGGGCGAAGTTCCTCAAATACCACCACCGACTCAGACGGTGCGGCCTGAACCTGTGGTGCCAGTTCCGCCCCTGTGTTGACCGCAGCCCATGCGGCATCAGCATAACCCGCCTCGTTCCAGCCGACCAGCTCTTTGGTGGCATCATACGTTTCTCCCATCAGGAAATCCGCATGCAGAATCGGCCCGGTTATTCCCTTCCAGTCCGGGCTGGTAAAGACATCCTGTGTGGTTCCATCGCTGTATTCAATATGCAACTGGGCCATCAGCCGCAGTTTCTGGCCGTAGTGATTCCGCTTCTTGCCATAGCCGACATAACCGGCATACCACCCATCGGCCAGAATCGCACCGATGGCATTGTCTCCGCTTTTGATCGTCGAGGTAACATCATAGGTGCGGTAGTAGATACGCTTGGTGTAGTCGGTCCATCCGGGGCTGAAATAATCCTTCGAAACACGCTGGCCGTTGAGATACAATTGATAAATGCCGAATGCCGTGGCGTACAGCGTGGCCTGTTTGACGGATTTGGCCGTCGAAAACTGACTTCGCAGGTACTGCGCCGGCGGAAGCATATTTCCATCCAGAGTCATTTTCCCCCAGGGCTGGCAACCATTGTCTCCGATGACGTATGCTTTTTCCCAGCCGCTGTCATCAAAATCAGGGGTCATCCATTTGCCTTTGGCCCCTGCGGCAACACGCCATTGATCACTGGTTTGCACCGCAATCTTCTGTCCATCTTTCAATTCAATAATTAATGCAGCAAGAAGGCCTGTTGGATTCGATGACTGGCCGTGATTGACAACAGTAAACGCCAGGCAATTAGAACCCGGCCGCAACAGGGTCTTGCAGTCCACCTTTTGTGACACGGAAAATCCCACTTCCGACCCGCATGCTGAGCCGTTCACATGGTATTTCGCCTGATTATCGCCGGCCATATAACAAGTCGCGCTTTGAATCTCGGCGGCATCCGGCAATTGGACGGTTGTCCGATAGCAGAATTCCACCGGCTGGGCATTTCCGGTTTTCATGTCGGCCGGGCCAATCCATTTGGCCGTCTGGAATTCCGTCGGGATAACGACTGGCTGGATGGCCACATCATATCCAATCCACTGCGCCTTCCAGTCCTGCGGCTGGAGCAAACCCATCGACCACTGTGCCGAAACGCTCCAGGCGGACGGGGTGTCATTTCCATCCCATATCTGCACCTTCCAGAAACAAGTCTGCATGGAGACAAGAGGCTTGCCCGCATAGGTTACGCCGAAAGTTTCTTCCGAAACAACCTTGCCGCTGTCCCACAAACCCCCTTGATTGTCGGCCAGTGTTTTTTCCGACGCCGCAACGAGAATCCGATAGGCCGTTTGTTTTTGTCCACGACCTTCCGACTGAAGAATCCAGCTCAGCCGCGGCTGCAGAATATCAATTCCCTGCGGATTGGTCCGGGATTCACATCGCAGTTGGGCCGCCTGCAGAGTCTTTTGAATATCCCCGCCGGCCCCATATAAATCACCTGTTCCAAAAGCATTGCTTACCGCCATTACAATTCCCACCACGAATGCAAATCTTAACATAATACACTCCATTAACATAACATTACGTATTTTTGTGATCCCACATCCAGAAAGATGCCGTAACAAACCAGACTGCCGTCATTGCCAGCATTCCGGTTTTAATTTGTTCATGCGAATATTTACCCATCAAAAACAGAATGGGCAGTACAATCAAAACCGCCAGCGACAGCCATGAAATCATTTGAATAAGCATTTTTATCATAACGACTCCCTGCCTAACCGATTCGCTTTTGATATATGCGGCTGAAAAGAATATACAAAATCGCCATCACAAACCATCCGGGCAGACTGACAAAATAGATCTCAATACGACCCGTCCAGACCAGCCAGGTACAAACACTCATGGTGATACACCATGCCAGTCCCGCAGCCCAGTTAAAGACGGCCCCGGACAACTCCGCGTAATTGCTTTGAAGGCCGAATTTCCGCATCAGCCAGAAATCCACAAAAATCACCGCCCCCATCGGCATCAGGATCATCCCCCACATCGCAACAAAATCCAGCAGCTTCATTGCCACAGCGGGAAACATTCCGGCCACAGCAGCGATTAATCCCACGACAAGCGTCACGCGAAAACGTGAAAAGGTCGGCATGATCGCCTGGAATGCCAGCCCGGCGCGATACAATGTCGGATTGGCCGTTGTCCAACTGGCCAGAATCACACAAATCAGCCCCGCCACGCCCGCGGCCTGATAGGTCATCGGGCCGGGCAATACATCCGTATTTTGCGGAGTCTGATAGACCTGGTAGGCATACAGCAGCGATGCACAAATCCAGGCCAGAAAATGCCCCAGGTACATTCCCGCCCCGGAAGCAATGCCATACCATGATTTTTTGGCATACCGGAAAATCGACAGATCGCTCATCCCGATATGCCAGGCCATATTGCAGTACCATGC
>JBDKVE010000313.1:0-3129 GCA_039679345.1 Anaerohalosphaeraceae bacterium | reverse complement strand
ATTGTTTTACAGCCCATGGAAAAAAGATTTTCTTTTTCTCCGGTCAAAACAGGCAGTTCATTTTCCGCCTCGCCGGGCGCGAGCTTCATCACCCGCGCCAGCAGTTCGACCACCGGCGCCGCCTGTTTATTGCCCGCGGTTATTTTTACAGCAAAACCATCCGCCAGCGGGAGTTTGCATGATGCAGTCATTTTACAATGCCAAAATTTCTGATAAAAGCCTGAATTAGCCAAACAAACGAATTTCCAATTTGGTGGCTGGTACAATTCCGATATATCGTGAATTGCTCCAGCATCAAGGCTTTAAGCCGGAAACAGAATAAGTTAAAAAGTTAACAGCGTCCCACTACACCACTTACACCACTTACCTGTAACCAACAGATTTATCTTCAACCAGAATGATTTTGACGTGGGGATCTTTCAATAATTTGCGCTCGATTATTTCGGCAGCCAAGGGATTATCTGTAGAGTTCCAAAGCAACATGTCATAGCCGATAAGATATTTCTTTATCAGTGGATATTGATTTTGATTTGCAGAAACATAGTTGACTGGATTTTTATCAAGTTGGTTGAAAATATTGTTGACATGGCTTTTCAATTCTTCAGCGGTCATCTTATTAGCTTCAATACGCGGGAGGCAATAACTGGTATAAAAACCGCGATCAGAGAAATTAGTAAGCACTGAGGCATTGGATGATTCGACGATAATGTTATTTACAATGTCATACTTTCTGGCGATCCTATATAATTCGTCGAGGGCGGTTTGTTTGTTGGCATCTGTCAGATTTTTGAAATCAAGCCAGTAAAAATGATGGCGTGGGTTCTTGATTTCGCCGATCAAAACATCTAGAGACAGACCTATCGATGCAGTGGGAGGATGCCGGACATCAAGAAAACGCTGGCCTTCCTCGAATACGATGTCAATTTCCATTCCTATATATTGTGATTGAGCATACCTTGCCGCTTCAAGACTGTTCATACGTTTAAGCCATTTCTTCTCAGGATATTTTCTTCCGGGTAGCGGGACAGGAGCGATTCGATGAACTTCTGGTAATAAATATGGCTGATAGAACTGAGAGGCCCGAACGGTATAAAAAAGATAGGTCCCAATAATAATAATCACAATTAAAATTAAACATTTACCAGAATGTCGTTTTATGAATCGCCTCAAACAGAACGTTTTTTTTCTGATGTCCATACCTTTCCCTTATTTTATCTTATCTCCGCGAACCCGCAAGCGTGATTGATATTTTAAGTCTTCTGTTCGACATATTTTGTCGTGTTTGATGGCGGCCGTGACCTCCTGCAAATACGAAAACAATTGTTTCCTAAATCGGTTGGTCTCCTCGGGAATCAATTTCATCAGATTTCGGCTAAGCGTGGAATCGTGTTTGTAATCATAGACGCCTTCTGTTGCATCCAGATCACTGAGAAAGACAAAGTTGTCGGTTATCAGTCCATACTGTGAGCCATATTTGACGACTGCAAAACGCTTTTTTGACGACTGCAACAATGATTTGCCCATACTGGTATGTGCATCCGGAAAACATAACAAATCCAGAAGCGTCGGGATAATGTCGACTTGAGAGGAAATGCTGTCATCCCGTTTCGACTTGACCAGTGCAGGTGCATAAATGAGCATGGGAACATGAAATGCAGACCAGAAGTCATTTTGCAGAGCGTCGTATGGATGGTCACCAACAATGATAAATACCGTATGATCGAACCATGTTTTTGTCTTTGCCTGATTAAAGAATGTTTGCAGGCTGAAATCTGAATACCGGAGCGCCTGGGCATATGAAGTTTTTGAACTGGCTGAAGCAAACAGCGGTTTCATCTTGACGGGGATAGAGAGTGGTTCGTGCGGCTGTAGCGTATACAGCACAGAGCAGAAAGGCTCGTGAAACGAATCCAAGCGATTGATCATATCAATCAAAAACACATGATCATAGATTCCCCAAACGCCATCCCAGTCATTCTTTGCCAGAGCAGGAAGGTCTTCTTTACCGTAGTAATGTTCAAAACCGGCCAATCGTGAATAAGCGTCAAATCCCATGGAACCGGTTTTCGCGCCATGATGGAATGATGTTGTATAGCCTCGTCTTGCGAAAATCGTACCCAGGCCAATGAATCCATCTAATTCAGAAAGCGAACCGATAAGCGGTGCGTTGAGGATGTGAGGCAGTGACGCCAGAATGGCAGGTGCCACTTCAATAGAGCGTTGGCCGTTGGAAACAAAGTTGGTGAAGAGCAATCCATCGGATGCCAGTGTGTCGAAAAATGGTGTCGGTGACGGACGAGCGCCTAAAGCACCAACGTGTCTGGCACTCCAGCTTTCCATGATTAATACTACTACGTTATATTTCTTAGTGGTGCCTATGGATTGAGGTTGGCGTAAGAATGGATAGTCCAATGCGAGATTATATTCACCCTGACGGTACAACATGTCCTGAATAGTTTGCCTTGCATCACCTTCTTCAAGAAACAAAGTCTGTTCGACGGGAGAGGTCTGATTAAGACTTAAAATGATATTAAAGGGCGTATTGAGTGTAACATATCCAAGACTACGATCCGATGAAAAGAAAGCATGACTCTGTCGGATTGGCTTGCTCTGCAAACCTCCTCGAATTCCCAATACTATTAAGCCAATGAGCACTAGCAGAAAAACGGTATTCTTGAAAAAAGAGAACTCATATTGAATCCTTTTTTCGAGAAAGAAAAATAATTCTTTGCTGACAAGGACAAACCCAATACCAACTACAATAATCAATAACGCCAGATGCCAATATTCATATATCATTCCGGGTATGAGCATCAGGCTTTCCAGTGGGAGGACGAATGGTTCGTATGTGGCGCGCCGGAAAGTAAAATGGTAGTAGACATAATCTACGAAAGTAAGGAATAACCCGATCAGATTAATAATGCAAAAAAGGGTGAATAGTATACGTGCAAACGTACGAGAACGTGTTGGATGACCGGGTAAATTGTATATTCCAAAGATGGCCGCGTTAACCATCAAAAGACCGGACAGGTCAAAGCGAACGCCATAGATAAAAGTCATCAAGATTTGTTTAATGGGTGTGTTTGCCCAAGAATCCCAATTATAAATAACAAACCCCATGCGCAAAAA
>JBDKVE010000312.1:0-12157 GCA_039679345.1 Anaerohalosphaeraceae bacterium | reverse complement strand
TCCCTGCCGTCAATGTGAACGATTCGGTCACCAAGAGCAAGTTCGACAACCTGTATGGGTGCCGCGAGTCGCTGGCCGACGGCATCAAGCGGGCAACCGATGTGATGGTGGCCGGAAAAGTCGTGGTTGTATGCGGCTACGGCGACGTTGGCAAAGGCTGTGCCCATTCCATGCGAGGATTTGGGGCTCGTGTCCTGATCACCGAAATTGATCCCATCTGCGCCCTGCAGGCCATGATGGAAGGCTATGAAGTCGTAACGATGGATGAGGCCGCCGCACAGGGGGATATTTTTGTGACCGCCACGGGCTGCTGTGATGTCATCACCGGTAAACACATGGAACAGATGAAAGACGAAGCCATCGTCTGCAACATCGGCCACTTCGACAGCGAAATCGAAATGTCGTATCTCGAAAACAATAAAAAATGCAAAAAGCTGACCATCAAGCCGCAGGTCGATAAATGGACGCTGCTGTCCCGCCGTTCGATAATCGTACTGGCCGAAGGCCGTCTGGTCAATCTGGGCTGTGCTATGGGGCACCCGAGTTTTGTGATGAGCAATAGTTTTACCAATCAGAGTCTCGCTCAGATATGGCTTGCGGCGGAAAAACTCAAGCCCGGTGTCTATACCCTGCAGAAAAAACTGGATGAAGAAGTCGCCCGGATGCATGTCGAGGCCCTCGGCGGAAAAATCACGAAATTGACCAAACAGCAGGCCGGTTATCTTGGCGTATCTGCGGAAGGGCCGTATAAGCCGGAACTTTATCGCTATTAATTTCTGCTTTCCGGCGGATTGGCACGGAAAACGAAACAGATAATCAGACTTGATTTCGAGCGTTACTGATGTGGGAACATTTCCATCATCTGGCCGATATTGGTGTGCGAGGCACGGCTGCGACACTTGAAGGGGCCTTTGAAGATGCCGCAGTCGCCCTGATGGCGGTGATTTGTAATCCCGGCGAAGTGACTCCGCAAACCGCTGTCGAAATCCGCTGCGATGCCCCGGAATCCGATATTCTGCTGGCCGACTGGCTCAATGCGCTGATTTATGAAATGGACGTCCGCAAGATGTTGTTCAGCAAATTCAGTGTGCACATCGATGGGGAAAATCTGTCCGCTGTCGCCTGGGGGGAAAAAGCCGATCCGGCCAGGCATCAGACTGCCGTTGAAGTTAAAGCCGCGACCTACATGGAACTGAAAGTTATCAAAAATACCGATGGCCAATGGATTGCTCAATGCGTTGTGGATGTCTGAATCCTTTTACCGTTCAATGAATTGAGCGACAAGGAAGGGTGCCTATGGATCGAAAACTGGTCAAGCAGCGTTCCGAATATAAATGGCTTCTCGAACGAACCGGCAAAATGCGTGTCGATGGTATTATCTATGCCTCCGAAGCCCTGATTACCGAGATGGATAATAAAGTCGCCGAACAGATTCGCAACGTCGCATCTCTGCCGGGTATTGTTGCCGCATCCTTTGCCATGCCGGATGCCCACTGGGGTTATGGATTCTGCATCGGCGGCGTCGGGGCGTTTGATCCGGGACAGGATGGGATTATCTCCGCCGGTGGCGTGGGATTTGATATAGCCTGTGGGGTCCGAACGCTGCATACCGGCCTGAAAGTACATGATATCGAACACCGCAGAACCGACATCGCCGACAAACTGTTTCGTCGAATCCCGGCCGGAGTTGGCAGCACCGGCAAACTCAAGCTGACGCCGCAAAGGCTTGATGAGGTGCTCACCGGCGGGGCGGTCTGGGCGGTCGAACAGGGGTATGGAATACCCCGAGACCTGCGGTTTATCGAATCCGGCGGCCAAATGCGCGGGGCAGACCCGGCGTATGTGTCCAAAGAAGCAAAAAAACGGCAGGAAGAGGAAATGGGCACACTCGGGTCCGGCAATCACTACCTCGAAGTCCAGCAGGTGGTTGAGATTTACGATGAACCGGTCGCCAGAGCCTTTGGTATCGAACTGGGGGATATTAAAATCAGTATCCATTGCGGATCTCGCGGCCTGGGTCATCAGATCGGTACCGACTATCTCAAACAAATGACGCTGGCCGCCAAGTCCGCGGGACTTGAACTGCCCGAGCGTGAACTGGCCTGTGCTCCTCTTGATTCCCAGGTCGGCAGGAACTATCTGGCCGCCATGCGGTCGGGTATCAATTGTGCCCTGGCCAATCGACAAATCCTGACGCATCTGGTGCGGGAAGCGCTGGCCGAACTGATGCCCAAAGCCGATGTTCAATTGCTCTATGATTTGTCGCACAACACCTGTCAGGAAGAAGAGCATGTCATCGATGGCAAAAACAAAAAAGTCTTTGTCCATCGCAAGGGTGCTACACGGGCTTTTGGTCCGGGCAGCCCGGACCTGCCGGATGAATACCGCACCACCGGCCAGCCTGTGCTGATTGGCGGTACGATGGGGACCTCGTCTTATATTCTTGTTGGCGGCCCGCAGAGTGAATCTCTGTCGCTCGGTTCATCCTGTCATGGCGCCGGCCGACAGATGAGCCGTACCGCAGCCACCAAACAATGGCACGGTAAAGATGTTGCCCGCAAACTGGAACAACAGGGCGTCCTGATTCGTTCCGCTTCCATCCGTGGATTGGCCGAAGAAGCTCCCGGAGCCTATAAAGATGTCAGCGAAGTCGTTGAAGTCTCTCACGCCGCAGGCCTGGGGACCAAAGTGGCCAAACTCCTGCCGCTGATCTGCGTCAAGGGATAGGATAGCGCAATAAAAAAGGCCGGCTTTGTCAACCGGCCTTTCGTATGGAATACAGTTTACTGTTAGCTGTTAAAATCCGCAAAATCCTTGTGCGCGGTCTGAAGGGTGTGATCTTGATTGCTGCCATCGGCAATCGCATGGAAAGTCTTGTCAGTCAAAGACAGTTCCTGCGATTTCCGTCCGGCAGGGGCCTTGTGTGTTGCCGTTGCGGATGCAATCAAATGGTTGGTTCCATTAATCAATCCATCGAGGCTGGCCACGATTTCCTTCATCGAGAAGGCCTGGGCATTCAATTCCTCCGAGGCACTGGCCGATTCTTCGGCATTGGCAGCGTTCTGCTGGGTGACTTTATCCATCTGAGACACGGCCGTGTTGATCTGGTCGATACCCTGAGCCTGTTCCTTGCTGGCGGCGGCGATTTCGCCGACCAGGTCGGTGGTCTTGCTGATACCCTGGACGATTTCATCCAGCGCCGCCTTAACCTGCCCGGAAATCTGGACGCCATTGCGGGAATTATTGACGGATTCTTCAATCATGCGTGCGGTGTTCTTGGCCGCTTCCGCCGACCGCATCGCCAGGTTACGCACTTCTTCAGCAACCACCGCAAATCCCTTGCCTGCTTCACCGGCCCGGGCCGCTTCCACTGCCGCATTCAGTGCCAGCAGGTTGGTCTGGAAGGCGATTTCGTCAATCACCTTGATAATCTTGGCTGTCTCGTCGGAGCTTTTCTGAATATCATTGATCGCCTGTGTCATCCGGCCCATCGCCTCGGCGCCGTTATCGGCTGCCTTGCGGGCTTCAAAGGCCAGGGTGTTGGCCTGTGTGGCGTTGTCGGCGTTCTGCTTGGTCATCGAGGCCATTTCTTCGAGGCTGGACGAGGTTTCTTCCAGTCCTGCCGCCTGTTCGGTGGCACCCTGTGCCAGCGACTGAGACGCTGACGATATCTGAGTCGATGCCGAAGCGACCTGGTCAGACGCTTCGTTGAGGCTCTGAATGGAACGGTTGATGGGTTTGACAATGCTGCGGGTAATCAGGAACGCCAGCAGAATACCAGCAAGGATACCAGAGGCTGCAAATCCGACAAAAATAAAATTGCTGGTTGCAATCACCTGGTTCATGGTTTTACTGAGATGTTCACTGACCAAGGTTATATCATCAGCGATTTTAACGGCAGTGCTGCGCAGAGACTGAATGGCCTGCCGCTGGGTTAAAATTCCTTCATAATAGGTTTTTCCAGCCTGTTGATATAAAGCAAGATGCTCGCTGAGTTTCTGCGCCGGTTGAGCCAATTCCGGAAGATCACCGACCTGCTGCTGCCATCCGGCTAATGCTTCGTTCAATTTGCCCTGTTGTTTCTGATACGCTTCCCACTGGGCGTCGGCGTTGGTGGCAACCAGGTAGATCGCCGTGATGCGGGTTAACAGGAAATTTTCAACGATTCCCTCTTTCAATGCAGTACCCAGATGTTCCCATTTTGTGAGGCTCTCGGCATTCTTTTCGGCAACAGCCTTCTCTATATTGGGTGCGATAACGTTGTCGTGGGCCTCATTGACATTTTGCGTGATATCCCAGCCAATCTTGCCCCAGTCGGCAAATCCCTGGTCCTTGTTCTTCTGGGCTGCCACGTAGGATTCAAATGTCGTTTTGTACGCAGACAGTTCGCCTTTGGCGGATTCAATTTTCTGGCGGGCTTCCTTGTCAAGCTGACTGTTAGATGCTGTCTGGGTCAGTGTATCTGAAAAAGTTTTGAACTTTTCCTGCCACAGGTCTGCGGCAGTCTTATCGCCTTCGATTTTATCAAATTTATAGATTGCAAAATCCTTTTGCAGTTTTTCACATTGCGTCATTTCATCAAGGACCAGATTGGCCTGTTCATCTAACTGAGCGATGGATCGAACCTGAGTCAATGATCTCCAGCCAACCACACCCAAAATGGCAGAGATTGTCACCATTAAACCAAAACCTGCCCACAACTTTGATGACAGTTTCATTGCTTTCATGTTTTTCCCTTTCATAGTTTACAGTAACATGGCAAATTTACCTCTGTACCCAAAACAGATGGTAAACATGGCGTCGCTATTGAAGCAAACGGTATATCTGAAATAAAAGGCAGAGAGTTGAAAAAAAACAGGAAATATTGTCAGGGTCCGAGAATACACAGAAATAAGTAGAATTACTTATTCATCTGATAGGTGTGAAATTGGATTCATTAATAAAAAGGTCTGATAATATTACGGTGTCGATTTTGTAATGCGCGTTATTTGTGAATATCTCGGTACATCTACTGATTTGAGATGCAAAGAGTCGATATAATATTGTGAATAATAGAACAAATAAAAGTCGTTGCAGAATACATATTTTTCACGTACACTAACAGCCTTTATGGACGTCTGTAAAGGCAGGTCTGTTCTAAAGGTAAGCGACATGGTGCGACAAGAAATAGATGAAGAACAATTGCATTCGATGAGCCTTGGGGATCATCTGGAGGAACTCCGCTCACGGTTAATCCTTGCCCTGGCAGGGTTTGCTGTAGCCATTGTGCTCTCTTTTTTTATTGGCCACTATTTTGTACAGGTCCTGATGGTACCCTTTGAGAATGCTGTCAAGCAGGCCGGACTCGCTACCAGCCATATACAGGCCATTACTGTAGCAGAACCTTTTATGGTTTATATCAAAGCCGTTGTTGTTCTGGCGATGTTGATTTCTTCACCATGGTTGTTTTATCAGCTTTGGTCGTTCATTTCAGCAGGGTTATACAAAAAAGAAAAGCGATTCGTCTATAAAGTCGTCCCGTTTTCCGCAGGATTGTTTATTACGGGTACACTTTTCTTTATCTTTGTGATTGCCCCGATGACGATGAAATTCTTTATCACGTTTAATCTTGGTATCGAATATCTCGAATATAATCCGCACATCGGAGATTATGTTAATTTGATTCTAATCTTGTCCCTGGTTTTCGGCTTAGCGTTTCAAATGCCGATTATCATTATTTTTGCAGAAAGCCTGGGACTAATTTCCCTCAAAAGCCTCAAAGAAAACCGTAAATATGTACTATTGGGGGTATTTGTTGTGGCAGCCATGGTGACACCATCCGCCGATATGATTACACAGACTGCCCTGGCTATTCCACTATATATTCTCTACGAAGGCAGTCTGTTTTATTGCAGTCTTAAAAGAAGGAAGGCTAAGCAACCCGAAGTTGTGCTTCCGGAACCTGAAAAACAGTCCTAACCGTTATTTTGTTTTTTTTCCTCAGAAAGCTGCTTGTCGGCTTGTTTGTCCGATTCATCCATAGCCCGGCCGATTTCATTCTCGGATTCTTTGATGCCCTTTTTGAACTCGGTAATGCTTTTGCCCAGACCACGGGCGATTTCAGGCAGACGCCGGCCAAAAATCAACAGTGCCACCAATGCGATCAAAATCCATTCGGTGCCTTGAGGAAGACCCATGAAAGCAAGCATATTGGTCATCGAAACGATCCTTTCCGATTATTATTCGTTAATTGTTATCTACTAATTCTATCATAAACCCGACTAGGGTCAAGCATTTATGACATTATTCCCTGCGCGCAGGGGTCTTAATATAAAATGCCCCAGCCTGGATTATGGTTACAAAATATTCCAAAGGCAGAAAAAGAGAATAAATAGACGATTAAACACTTTTCCGGGCAACAATGGAATCTATATCAGTTAATTCCTGGCCAGTAAATACGATATTGTTTATCGCTTTTAAATTATCCTGAATCTGTTCGACCCGGCTGGCCCCAATCACGACCGAGGTAATACGTTTATCACATAATAACCAGCTTAGAGCCATCTGTGACAAACTTTGCCCCCGTCCTTGAGCAATACGATTTAAATCATTCAATTGTTTTACTAGGTGGGGGGTAATCATCTCCGGTTTCAGGAATTCATTATGCTTTCCCGCTCGGGAGTCGGTCGGAATCGAGCCGTTCAGATACTTGTTCGTCAAAAGCCCCTGGGCCAGCGGGGAAAAAACAATGCAGCCAAGTCCCAACTCGTCCAGCGTTTCAAACAGACTCTCAGCCTCTGGATTGCGTACCAGCATGGAGTGACGCGGCTGGTGGATAATGAATGGGCAGTTCAGCCGTTGCAGGAATTCGGCAGCCTTACGGGTCAGGCTGGGCGGATATTTGGAAATTCCCGCAAATAATGCCTTGCCCATACGCACCGCATCCGCAAGGGCACTCAGCGTTTCTTCCATCGGTGTTGCCGGATCCACCCGATGCGAATAAAAAATATCCACATAGTCCAGTTTTATTCGCTGAAGTGACTGGTCCAGACTCGACAGGACATATTTCCGACTGCCGCCGTCCCCATAAGGTCCGGGCCACATCAAATGGCCAGCCTTGGTCGAGATGACCATCTCATCCCGATATCCCGCTAAATCTTTCCTCAGGATATTTCCGAAGCAGCGTTCCGCCGCTCCCGGCGGAGGGCCATAATTATTGGCTAAATCAAAATGGGTAATCCCCGCATCGAAAGAGGTTAAAATCATTGCCCGAGCAGTGTCAAAGCTGTCCTGCTCCCCGAAATTCTGCCACAATCCCAGGGAGATTAATGGCAGCTTGAGTCCGCTTTTTCCGCAGGCACGATAGATCATAGATTGATACCGATTCGGATTCATGATTGAACTCCTGAACAATCAGATTTCTGATTTAGCAGACAAATTTCATTGTATGCGCACAATCGAATCATACTTCACGGGTTTCATTCAAGCTGGCGAATTCCGACACTACAGGCTCCTGCAGATCGCCCACCAGTTGGATCGTTCGCCACTTGCCGCTGCGGTACCGCAAATACAATACGCCGCTGAACATCATCATCGTGATACACAGGATACTCCAGGCCGACTGCGGCGTAAAGTGAAAATACCGCAGGGCGATATCCAGCACACCCACCAGCGACCAGTGCATGGTGACGGAAATACACATCACCCAGAAGGTATCACCCGCCCCGCGCAAAGCCCCGCCAAAGACCAGCATCATTGCATCGGCCATGACATACAGTGCCGCCATCCGGACCATCGTTACGGCCAGCGGAAATGCCTGCTCGAACACAGGATCGGTTTCATTGGGCCGGAACACTCCCACCAGATAGTGCGGCAGCAGGGCGAAAATCATCAGCGTACAGAACGAATACGCCCACGCCAGTTTCAGGCCCGACAGCGTAGCGCGGTGAGCCGTATCGGGCTGTTTTGCCCCCATATACCGACCAACCAGACTGATGACTCCGATATGAATCCCAATCAGAGGAATGAATGAGACCATATCCCAGTTAAATACCACTGTGACCGCCGCTGCGGATGTCGGACTAATGCCGTGGAATTTCAATACCAGAATAGTAAATGCCAGCATATTCAGGAAAAACTCAACGCCGGTCGGGTAGCCGTATCGCAGCAGTTTTTTCATGACATTCCAGTCGAAATGAAATGAACGGCTGATGGCGTATTCTGTGCGATTGATTCTGCTGAAATAGGACAACACCAGAATGCCCAGCCCGAAAACACCGCCAATCAGAGTGGCATAAGCCGCCCCGGCAATTCCCATCGCAGGCAGTCCAAACTTGCCGAAGATAAACACGTAATCGAGGACAACATTGCTTATCATTGCAACAAATGTCGAAAACATTACAATTCGCGTCTTGCCCACTCCCGAAAAGAAACAGCTCAGACCGTTGCGAATCAGCCCAATAAGGGTCCCGTAAATCAGGATATTGAAATAGATCTTTTGCGGTGCAAGCTGTTCCGGCGACACCTTCACCAGTTCAAACAGCCATAATCCCAGCGGCCGGCAGCACAAAATCACAGGATAAGCCAGCAGGCAGACCAGTAATCCTTGCGTGATAACCCTCGCGCAATTTTCTTTCCGTCCAGCCCCGAAATATTGTGCTACAAGAGCGGTGCAATAGCCGGTCAGCCCCAGGAAAAACGTGGTCAGCATAAAACTGGTTAGCCCGCCCCCCATGGCCGCGGCCATCTGTTCGGAACCAAGCTGTGCCAAAAACAGCCGGTCGGTAAAAATCATCACCGTATCGCAGGCATTGGATACCACCATCGGCATCGCAATAGCCAGCATTTCCCGAATCCCGCCGGGACCATCAAACTGTCGTTTCATTAAAGTCGTCATAAGTGGGTTCATTGTAATGAAAAAGGCTGGAAGACAAAAGAGAAAAATTAGCCTGAATTAATCTAAGTCCATTTATTCTATGATATTATGTGTGTTTTGACGATTTCACCGAAAAAATATATACAAATTACACAAAATCTATTTACCGACAGAGAAACTTTTTGAGTATAATGACTCTGTATTTTACTTATATTGCCTACATTTTATCCAGGGTGCCATTGATATGCAAAAAAGAGGTACCATAATAAAAATGCAAAAGCAATTTTGTCGAGATACAGAAAATACCGGAGGCAGTGCCAATGTTGAGATACACGTCAATCCTTCGGCGGGTCACTCTATCCCTATCATCAAATCTTATTTCCAGCAGTCTGGCGAAGTTCGGAGTACACTATTTGATAGTTTAACGGGTGAATCGCAGACACAAAAAACACTGGATATCGTGTCTGAAAAAACACCTCGAAAAATGTCGACTGGACATGGCATTCCACGTCCGGGTTGTCGCCGGGCACCGCCGGTAGTGACATTTTGCCAGCAGCGACTGTTACATACATAGAAAGGAACCAGACGGTTATCTCAGGATCGTAATGTATGACTGAAACGAGCTTTTTTATAAGGAGAGATGAGTATGAAAACAAAACAGAGAAGAGGATTTAAGTGTATTTGCTGGCTGGCAATCGTTTCGATGGCGGCGATTGCCCAGGGTGCCCTGGTAGATGATTTCAGTGTGCCCCACAACTACCTGATCGATGGGAGCACATCTTTCTGGGACGGCTATACGATTAATGAAGGCGTGCAGACAGACCTGCAGGATGCGGTGGTGAATGTCCTCGAGGCCGCGGATGGCAAGCTGACTCTAACCACATCGTATTCCGATATACAGGGACGCTGGGATGACGGCTTGGCCTTATTTACAACGATTCCGGCCGGCGTTGATTTTACAGCCACCGTAAAAGTGGTTGGAGGCAGCTTTTCATCCCTTGGCAGCAGCGTGGTGTATTATAATGGTGGAGGCTTGCTGGCTCGGGGAACGGATGTACCCGCAGAGCAGGATTCCATTGCTTTGGTTGCGTTTGATATGCCGGGCTGGAATGCAGTATATCTGTGGAGCAGTAATGATAATGGTTCCGAGGCCGAAGAAGGAATAGGTCCTTCGTCCACAACGCCTATATCGACAATCGCAGCTTATCCATGGCAGCGCATAACCCGTGTAGGGTCTGTTTTTACCGCGTATGTCAGCGCCGACGGAATGACCTGGAAACAAATCGGCTCGACTTGGGATCGACCGGATCTTGCCGGACAGTTGGAAGTGGGGCTGCACCAGTGCACTTATACAGACGCCACTGGGTCGGCAGTTTTTGACGACTTTTCTTTAGATTATGGCCCTGCAGCTTACGCCCCGGTACCCAAATCCCGCCAGGGCATGATTACGACAGTGGATAATCCTCTGTTCAGCTATGTTCCTCTGAATCAGGTGTTGTCATGGTCGGCTCCGAGCGATCCAAATTTGCTGCAAAGCCATACCGTTACGTACGATGTCTATCTCAGTGGCGGCGCGGACCCCAATATATTTTTGGTCAGCGATAATCAGGAAGGAACATCGTATACTCCCCCTGCGGAATTTCCGATGGATACAACCTATACCTGGTATGTCGAATCGACCATTCTTATGGATGATGCCAATGATGTCACTGTCGTTAAGTCTCCGGTCTGGTCATTCCATACCCTGGTACCGAATCTGGCTCCCGTAGCAGATGCCGGAGTTGACTTGTATACCTGGCCGGATGCAGGTATTGAACCGGACCCGGCTTATATTACGGTAACGCTGGACGGGTCCGCCACGGATGATGGTGAACCGGCCGGCAGTACGCTGGCCTATCACTGGGAAGTCGATCATACCGTTCCTGAGGGGTATGAAACTCAGGTTCTGTTTAGTGATGCCGACATCGCCAATCCGGTCGTTTCTCTGCCGGCGGCTGTAACGGGGGCGGAGTACTACTTGAAATTAACGGTCACAGAGGTTCATCCCACCGAACCTGTCAAGTCGGATAACGATATCATGATAATATGGGTTCGTCCGGATTCCTGCGAAGCAGCCATGACCAAGAGCGGAGAGAATGCTATTCTGGCGGATGTCAATGGTGATTGCATTCTGAATCTGATTGACTTTGCCGCATTTGCCCAGGATTGGCTCAGGAATACCAATCTCGTCAGACCTGAGTAATGGTTTTTATACCCAACGGGTATGATTATTCCGCGAGCAAAAGAAGCAAGTGGTTGACCCTGCTGTGCCTAGCAGCGCCTAAACAGGAAATTTCTAGTACGATCAGTATAATACAGGTTTCAAAACAGAATAACATTACAAAAGGCCGGGGTTTCCAGAGGAAATTCCGGCCTTTAAATTCTTACAGCATACGTCATCGTTTGCTGCGTAGTACTCCAATATCAGCAAATCAGATAAAGCAATTTCGCCAGATACGGCGTCAATAACAGCAGGGCGATAGCCGCCATCACAAACGCCAGCCACTTCCTCTGATCCTGAACAATCCCGATAATCCCGAACACCAGCGCCAGCGGCACACAGACCATGCAAAGTATCGCTCCAAGCGATACAAAAGGATTGCCTCACCCCGGCCGCAGAACCATCAGCAATGCTATTGTAATCCCCGCCGCCGCCAGTAATTTCGCCGCAATCAGTCCGTATTTCATCGTTTTCCTTTTCGGTCAAGTCTGTGAAGATGCATTATGTCTTCGCAGCAGTTCGCTGATATAATATTTTCCCAGAAGATCCTGATTCTGTTCCAGCCAGCGTGTGAGTTTTGTGCTGCCGGTCGGAGGACTGTCCACAACCAGCAGATTATTCATCAGGCTCTTTATCTCATCCCCGGTTATCATGACATCGTGCACCCACAATCCAATCAGTTTACTGATCATCGCCGCAACAAAAGGCGGCGTCGGCAGGATAATCCGCCTGACTCCAATCGTCCTGGCGATGGTCTGGATAAATTCCCTGAATGTAAACGTTTCCGGGCCAACCGCATTGACAATCGTGTTTTCCCGGCGCATTCCCTGCTGTACACACAGATTTGCCAAATCCCCTACATAAACCGGCTGCAGTTTATACCGGCCCAGGCCGAAAACCCCGAAAATCGGAAATGTCCGGAGCATCCAGACGACATTGTTAATCAGGACGCCTTCGCTGCCGAACAGGATGGTCGGACGAACAATTGCATAGGAAATCCCCAAGTCCATCAAAAGCCGTTCCACCTGAGCTTTGCTGCGGAA
>JBDKVE010000311.1:0-2215 GCA_039679345.1 Anaerohalosphaeraceae bacterium | reverse complement strand
AGCCCTGGTCGTATAAGACGGCCAAGTGAAACGGCTTAAAGCCGCCGGTTGTTCTGGTTTGGTTGGGGTGGTAACACATATAGCTATTGAACGGCGCCGGGAGATAAGCAGGCGGGTCGGCTATTTTTGCAGAGGAGATTTCATAATTGGGGATAATCTGCTGGTCATTATTTTGCGCGTACACGATTAGAGCCAGCCCCGCCTGGCGTATATTATTGGAACAGGTTACACGCTTGGCGTAATCTTTGGCTTTGGCCATCGCGGGAATTACAATGGCCAGCAATAAAGCAATGATCGCGATGACGACCAGCAATTCGATCAGCGTAAAGCCACGTTTTGTTTTCATTCGGTCGGCCTCCATACGAATATTCACGCAACGTTATTACCTGTATTGTGTTAGTATAGTCAGGGGATTCCGCTATCACAATACCATGAAGCGCAATTATAAGTGTCATTACGCGCAAACACCGCACTATCTGTATCCATTATTACTGATAATCAAAGTTTTTTGATCCTGTGACGCAAAGCAGAACACAGAGTTTTTCGCGTTTGAAGCCAACGCAAATATTTGACTTCGTGTATCTTTTTGCTGGCATCCGGGCGTCTAATGGTGTATGTTTCGGTGTCAATCGGTTCAAGTTTTATATCCATTCAATTTAAGGAGAGCGTTTCATGGGAGTATGTAACAGGACATGCTGCAGAGTTATCGTGTTGGGTATGGTATTGGCGGGGAGCACGGTGTTTGCGTCGCTGGCCGAGCTTGCCGAGCCCAAGGACGGCCGGAGTATGCGGACGACCAGTACCCGGCGGGATGCCAAAGGAGAGGAAAACAACTACGACAATCAGAAGGTCAAGCCGGGCGAAACCGTGGTGCTGCTGGATGAAAAAGGGCCGGGTGTCATTACGCATATCTGGCTGACTTTTTTGGGGCCGGAGCCTCAGGGGTGGGCCAAAAACGGTTCGGCCAGTCATCAGGATATGGTGATTCGGATGTATTGGGACGGGGCCAAGGAACCCGCGGTCGAAGCGCCGGTCGGGGATTTTTTTGCCAATGCCTTCGGCAAACGCAGCGAGGTCATCAGTCTGCCTGTGATTGTTGAAGACGGCGATTCGTATAACTGCTTCTGGCACATGCCGTTCCGCAAGTCGGCCCGGATTGAAATTGAAAACCAGAGCCCCGACAAGCCCATCAGTCTGCTGTACCATAACATCGACTGGATTAAAAAAGACCGCATGGACAAGGATACGCCGTATTTCTATGCCCGCTACCGTCAGGAATACCCGGCCGAAGATGGCAAGGATTACGTAATTCTGGATACTCAGGGCAAGGGGCACTATGTGGGAACCGTGCTGAGTGTGCGCACCCGCAGTCCATCGTGGTTTGGGGAAGGCGATGAAAAGATTTATATCGATGGCGAGACGAGTCCTTCCATCTGGGGAACCGGGACGGAGGATTATTTCCTGAGTGCCTGGGGTCTGAAAACCACCGGTACGCCGTATTTTGGTGTGCCTTATTTTGACCAGTGGGGTATTGTCGGGGGGCATACGAGCGCTTATCGCTGGCATATTCAGGACCCGATTGTTTTTCAGAAGGGCATCCGGGTGACGCTTGAGCATTACGGCTGGATATCGCCGGACGAGAATCCCGAGTACAAGACGACAAGCTGGAACGAACGACAGGATGATTACTCGAGTGTGGCGTTCTGGTACCAGACCGGCAAGTCCACGTTTAATCCCCCCCTGCCCACGGCCCAGCAGCGATGGCTTGCCTCGCTGGATCCGCAGATTATCTACGCGGCGGATTTTGCCGGTGATCAATATCACGGCGCAGGATCGGCCAGCGTTCAGGAACTGTCGGATTTGTATTCCAAGGCACAGCTATTTTACAGTCCCTCGTCTGCGGAAAATGCCTGGATTGAAATTCCGTTCAAGGTGGAAAAGAAAGAACCGGTGCGTCTGCTGATTGTGGCGACTCTGGCGCCGGATTACGGGATTTATCAGGCGTCGCTGAATGGGGTGAAAATCGGGTCGAAGATGGATTTCTACAATAAAGACATTCGCTCCAATGAATACCACCTGCTGGATTTCTGGCCGGAACCGGGGGATTATACGTTGCGGCTGGAGTGTGTCGGGAAAAACCATTTCTCGGAGGCGGCCAAGTGCGGGATTGAGTCGGTACGGCTTCGCCAGCGTCAGCCGCGAGTGATGCAATACG
>JBDKVE010000310.1:0-13863 GCA_039679345.1 Anaerohalosphaeraceae bacterium | reverse complement strand
CAAAGATGAGTTTTACAACGGTACGGAGCTTCTTTGTTCCAATGCCACCGCTGACACAGACGGCAAGACGTATGAGAACTGGGAGTTGCCCGGCATTGCCCACAATGCCCCCAAGGAACGGGTTCTTCCCCCCAAAGATGTGCTGCACCGGATGAATGCCCGGTGGAAGACCAATAACAGTGCCAGGCAAGCCCCGCAGACCAACAGGCCTTCACCGCCACCCATTGCCAGTTCTCGCCCGGCAAACGTGCCTGAACCAAAGGCAGACGACCTGCCGTTCTAAGCGGTTAATCATTTCATAGAATTTCTTGCAGAGAATAGACGAAATGAAGATTTCATTTTTCGTCCCCGGACGGATTGCGCCTGGAGGCAGTAAAACAGGGTTTTATCGGCATGGTCGGGTCATTATGGCCCCGGCCAGTAAGTTTACCAAATCCTGGATGCAGTCTGTCCGGGCTGTTGCGATAGCAGCCTATCACGGCAGCCCGATAGAAGGTGCAGTGCGGCTTTGTCTGTCATTTCGGGTTCCAAGGCCAAAAAGCCATTGGACGAAGAAAACAGCCCTTTCCAAAACCGGCAGACGACGCCCTTACCCGATAGCCAAGCCCGACCTGACCAAGCTCATACGAAGCACGGAAGATGCCCTGACGGGGATTCTCTGGAAGGATGACTCGCAGGTAGTCCGGCAGGTTACGGGCAAGGATTACTGTACCCACCAAGAACGATCCGGAGTGTTTATTACAGTGGAGATATACGATGGCCAGTCACTTCATGAATGTCAAAAATGAGTTAGGCAGAATCATCCAGGAACGGATTTTCGTACCACGGCGGTCACGGCACCCAAAATCGCCGAGAATGTTTTACCTGGTTAAACGTGCAGGCAAGATTGTCTGTGTCTGGTGCGGGAATTTCAAAGGCAGTGACAGTCTGCTGCTGTGTCTTTCCAATCCGCACGAGGGATATACCGACCAGCAGTGGGACGCGATGGCAACCATTTTGCAGCGATATTTCAAGGCGGAATAATGGACAAGAAGAACTCAGGAAAAGCCCCATCTTACCAGATGTATCCCAAGGACTGGAACGAAGACCATGACCTTAAAATGTGTTCGTTTGCCGCCGAAGGTCTGTGGATACGGCTGGTCAATACGTCCTTTGAAATGCCGGTTAAAGGTGTGTTCAGTCGGCGGCTAAATGGCGGTTTAGATGGAGTTGAAACCAAGTTGAAACCGAGTTTAACTCCACTTAAACTCGAAGAAATCGCCAACTTAATTCGCGGAAATACCCGTGAAAAAATGCGGCTTCTACAGGAGTTAATTGCCAACAATGTTCTCAAGCGGTTGGCAGATGGAGAGTGTGCCGGGGCGTTCTATGTCAAGCGGATATATGAAGATATGAAACTTCGGGCCATTCGTGCAGAGGCTGGAAAGCAGGGCGGCAACCCAAATCTTGCAGGACATTTGGTTGAGAATTTGCTTAACCAAAATCCGGAGCAAACCCCCAAGCAAATTCCAACCCCTTCATCTTCATCTTCAACTTCTACTTCAGTAAATACCACAAATACGACAACAACGCGCGCGGGTACGAACGACCTTTCCCAACCTGCGTCTGCCGGTAAATCGCCTTGTCAGACTCTCAGAGACCTTGTCGAGTTCTGGAACGGTTTTGCCAGGCAGAAAGCCAACGCCGAGGACATTGGGGTCGAATACGCCTACACTCAGGCTGTCGCTCGATGGGGGATCGAAGCGATTATGGGGGCGATTGAAAACTATCGGCAGGCATTGCTGCTTCCGCATTCGCAGGCGTGGGACCGGCCCCTGGGCAGGCTGTTTTTGGATATTGAAAAATTTATACCGGGCATTTTCAACCTGAACAATTTCGACAAAACTCAATTTAAGACTGACAGAAATGAAACCCATAAACGAGATCATCAATCCCCAGAGCTTGGCTTTCGCTAAATGTGAACACTGCGGCATCCGCTACAAGGAACGTGACAAAGAGTGGTGCCGATGGTGCATCGAGCGATGGGCGAGGATGCGTAAGCAAACCCCGGAAGCGGTCATTGAGACCATCCAAAAGCTCGTTGAACCGATCTACCTCGAAGCCAATGTGTCGGACTTTACCGGCAGCGTGTTTGAGAAGCACAATGGCTGGAACGGTACGGACAACCTGTATTTTGTCGGCAACACCGGTACGGGCAAGACACGGGCCATGTACGCCTTGCTGAAGGTGGCGATTGCCAATGGGTACTGTGGGTTGGTTATCGATTTTGGCCAGCTCTGCCGCCGCATACGCACTGCTTTCGACACCAAAACACCGGAGCAGCAGTTACGTGATAAATACCTCAATCTGGATGTGCTGTTCCTGGATGATCTGGGACTGAGGGCGACGGCCAGCGATTATGAGTACGATGTTTTTTATGACATTTTGGACGGCAGAATAAGCAATCAGCTTGCAACCATCATCAGTTCCAACAAGACCCCGGCACAGATCGCCGAGACCTTTGACAGGCGAATTGCCAGCAGGTTAAACCTGTTTGCTGAGATACAGTTTCTGGGGCAGGACAGACGCAAAAGCGTTTAAGTGAGAATGCACACTCATCAAACATGGAGATACCCCTGCAAAAACCATCCAGATAGAAATAGCTGGGTCGATGTGGGCAGCAAGGATGAGCCGGAGTATTTGTGCAAAGAGTGTTATATCAAATTGAGAAGACCGCATGAGAATCATGAAAACGCGACAGTGTAAGGAGTGCGGGGCGATTCATTGGTTGGACACCAATTCATTTCGCCGCATCAAGACGTATTACCGTCAGGTCTGCCGGGAATGCGAAAAGGAGGAAAAGCGATGGTATCGCCACATGCAGAAGCTGGGGCTGGTCAAAATCCCTCCCAAGCAGCAGGGCAGGATACCCGTCGAGGTGCTGGAGGAAAAATATACCAAAATATTTGAGAGAATGCGGGTTGTGGGGGTTGATTCTTACCAGGTTAGTGCAGGCAGGGCGGACAAAATCCTTGCTGAAATGGGCCTGAGTTGAGATTTTATGGGTGGGGGATTTTTTAGGGATAACAGGGTACATCGTCCCCCCTGAGGGCAAATTCTTCCTTGGTGATATAGTCGGGTCCGATCCAGTCTAACATAAGAGGTGGGAGTTTAGCAAGTTCGATTGTCATTTTAGGCCATTCCTTATGCACGATCTGCCAAGGGGTCTGTTTTTGTTTATTTTTGTTGGGTCTGACGAGGTTATAAGCGGCCTGGAAGGAAGCGATGCGTTGATGAAAGTCTTTGATCGTCATGAAATTTTCGAGATCAAAGAATTCTAATTCGATGGTACTGTGCACGGTTTCGACATCGCTGTTGTAACTCCAGGCTTTGACTGGGATTCGTTTATGGATGGATCCAAACGCTTGTACGGTCTTTTCGAAGCCATCTCTGGACCCATCCTGCCGTGTGCAGCCGATAAACTCCGATCCGTTGTCGGTTTGGAATTTCAGTCCTTTCATTTCAATACCACACACCTTCAGATGGGTTCCCAGGATGTGAGCAAACAAACAGGCGTTGTAGGCGGATTTTTCGTTGGCGTAGGCCAGGAACATCATGCCGCTGCGGATTTCTCTGGCGGTAAACTGATACTTCGGCAGCCCTAACGCCTTCATTTGGGGCCAGTAGTGAGGAATATCTTTCAAGTCTTTGGTATCCACGGAAAGCTGTCCGAAGAGCTTCCAATGGCGTTTGATGTGTGCCAGGCTCTTTTTGGTCTGATGTTTTTTGCGTCGTTTTCGAGAGAGTCCATCCTGTTTAAGCACTCTGGCGACAGCCTGATGCGAACAAGGCAGGTTGTGCTCTTCCTGGAGTCGCTGGGCACCCATAAAGGGAAACCGTTTTCGCAGCGAGACGATTTTCCGCTCGAGGGAGACCGGGATTTTATGGGGACAGGATAGCGGGATACGCGGTAATTCATTCAACCCGGTCAGTCGTTCCTGCTGATAGCGATGCAGCCATTTACGGACGGTTTTGGGGGTGGTATCAAAAGCCCGTGCGGCGGGTTTGACACCGTACTGTTTTGCGAACAGTACCATCCGCAGTCGCAATTCAAACTTGCCAGCATTCTGTTTCATACGTACAATCTGTTCAAAATAATCATATGGTTTATGATGCATCAGAGACCCTTTGTCGTAATGGTATTACTTTGGCGAGCAACACCTTACACAAGGGTCTTTTTATTTCAAGTCGTTTTAACAGGCCTATCTGGATACAGATTATCCGCTGGGGGTGCCCCCAGCCCACAGTGTTTTTAACTCCTGATACCGTCGCTCTGTCATACACCGTATCCGCTTGAGGGGGATACGATGTTCCCTGTCTATCCCAGTGGGGGATTTTTTTTGATTGACATTCGGTTTGGAAAAGTAGTATTTTGATACTCTGAATGGGCACTGTTGCATATTCTTTCGGAGTCTGTTGCAGCGTCCGAAGAGAATGCGAGGTTTGCGGTGCACACCCTCTTTTTCCCGCACCTCTTTTTGTTTTAAACAAAGTGTCAGGTTTTTGGAGGCACTGGATATTGTTGAGTCGGAAAAGGTGATAGGAGAGGCTCCCTATGAAGACAGGTTTATTTTTTTGTTGACAACATGATTGAGAGCAGTATCTTGGTGTATACAATTAAATATCGAAAGTCCACTGGACTTTGATACGTCTCTACCGAAATCGCCAGTTTCAAAACGCGAGACGTTGCAAAGGTCGGTGCCCCAATCTGGGGCATCGTCAGCAGCGTTCGCGGTAGGGTCTGGCGATCCTCGGTAGAGCGTGGCGGCGGTGCTCCTCATATCTAAAAGTAGCATTGCTGCATTAATATAAAAAAGCTCCTTCTGCCGCCAATTGGCGGAGTCGGGCTGGTTTAGACCAGCCCGACATTAATTGAATTGTGGCGGGCTGTGAAAGGCTTGGTGATGGGTTCTTTCTTTGTACAGCCCCGCTTTTACACGGATGAAATGCAACAGGATCAAGAGAAAGGGAGGTAGATATGAGCGGGTGATGATGGTTGCGTCAAAGAGTTTCAACAGATGCTCTTTGTTAGTGCGCAACACGGGGTCGTTCCTTACGCGGGGCGTAAAGGGCATCAAATAAATTTTCGGGGTATTTATTTGAAAGGATAAAACAATGCGAATCCATAATAGTGGAAGAAAGCATCTCTTTATTTTAGTCGTTTTAGCAATTACCTGTCTCAACAGTTTTGCGGCAACGGATGTGCTGTTTTTGGTCGATAGCACCGGCAGCATGGGCGGTCTTGGTACTTTCAAAACGGTCTTTAACGACATTATTACAGCCATTGAGACGGATTCCTGTCCCGAATCCATTATGTTCGGCGTTGCCGATTACAGGAACCGCCACGATGGCGGCAACTATACGGCCTATGGCGTGAATTTAGACCTGCCATTTACGAATAGTATCCAGAATACACGATCTGCAATAAACGGGCTTTCTGTCGGTGACGGCGGAGATCCTCAAGAAAGCCAATTGAAGGCGATGGTCAGCATTGCGAATAACTGGCTTACCCCCTCCGGCGATCTTGGCTTTCAAGGTCGCGTCGGTGCCCAAAAGATTCTGATCTGGGCTGGTGATATTTCCGGTCATACAGCAGAGGACGATTCTTATTATCCAACACTGAATGCGGCTATCAACGCATTAACGGCTCAGGGAATAATGGTTTTTGCCCTCAATCCATCAGGCCTGCACGCTGGACTCGATGCGGAGTATCATGGACATTATCAAGCCAGTGAAATCACCAGCGCAACCGGAGGCGAGCTTTTCAACAGCGTAAGTTCAGCCACGGCCGCAATCAAAGCCGCCATTATCGACGAGATAATATGCTTTACGTTTGAAAAAGAGGATGATCTCAATGACGAAAACCCCGCAGACTGCCGCCAGGAAGGCCAGGAGATCGAATACACGATTTCATGGACGAATACGACCGGTCAGGCTCTGACGAATGCCTGGATTCTGGACAAACTTCCTGCGGGGGTTACATATCCTATTTCCTACACACTGGATCCAAATACATGGGAAATGATTCCGTCGGATTTGTCTTACGACCCCAACAACCACGAATATGTATGGTCCATCGGCTCAATTCCAGTAAATGCGTCCGGTTCGGTGTCCCTAACCGTAGTCGTAAACTCCAATGCAGTCCCCGGAATGAACTTAATCAATATTGCGGAATTGTATGATGGCGAATCGTTAGTGACTTACGCCACCGAAAAAACGTTGGTATGCTGTCCCGAAAATCCGATTTCGACTATCTACGTGGACAAGTTCGCAACGGGGGCAAACTCTGGCCTGAGTTGGCAAAATGCCTATACTTCGCTGGATGACGCTCTCACTCAGGCACGAGAATCCGCCTGCGTTACCAATTTCATAATTTATGTGGCACAAGGGACTTACGCACCATTGAATACAGAGGATGGGTTCATGTTGCCCAGTGGGATTTCTCTTTATGGCGGCTTCTCGACAGGCGGATGCGACTTTGCCTATCGAAATCCAAAGAGGTATGTAACCACCCTGACCGGCCTGATCGATGAAGATGACATCCCGGATGCAACTGCCGTGGTAACGATGGGTAATAATTCACTGCTTGATGGTTTTACTGTATGTTCTGGTTATCGCTACAATGTTTATGGCGAAGAAGCCAATTTCACTTTATCACATTGTATCATAAAGGATGGCTATCGGTACGGTATCTATGCCGAAAATGGTAATATAGCGGTTCAGTGGTGCAGAATACTTGAAAATGCCGCAACGGGGCTGTACCATACCGGTACTGGTTTTTCGCTGGCTGTGGACAATTCTCATTGTATGCGAAACGGTGCATACGGAGTGTATTGTGAATATTCTACGCCCACAATACGTAATTCGATTATTTCAGAGAGTAGTCTAAGCGAGCAGGGACGGCAAGGAGTCCGCCTGGAAAATCCTACCTATCCACCGAAAATTTTTAATTGTACTTTCGCCAATAACAAGGCTCAAGCCCTGTTTTTTGCAGATAACGCCAATGCGTCAGGCGACCCAAATAATCTGGATTATCCAGATTTACAAAATTCGATTTTGTACTATAACAACAATGGCGGCAGTCAAGTAAGCGGGGTCAATCCAGACATTGTGGCTAATTATTGTTGTGTACAGGATTGTAATGAAGTAGGTACCACCAATTTTAATGATGAGCCGGGATTTGCCTATACGGTTGATCCGAACGAGTTGCCAGACCCGAATAATTACCATCTGGCATTTAATGCTTTCTGCAAGGATAAAGGCAATCTGTTCCTGGACTATACCAATCAGGTCGATATTGATGGTGAAGGATTAGACCGGAAGTATGGCAGTGCTGTGGATATTGGGGCAGATGAGGTCTATGACTGCTATGATGATGTCCTGACAGATGCGGATGTACATAATGACCTTGACTGGAATGCCGACGGTATAGTCAACTTAGTGGAATTCAATGAATTCTCAGTGGCATGGTTAAGTCATAATCCTGAAGACCCGGCATGGCTGGCTGATCCCAATCTGGCAGACCCAAATTCGGCTGCTGCATGGAATCCAAGGTGCAACCTTAACAGTACCGGCAGCAGTACCTATACCATAGATACCGCTGATCTGACAGCATTTTTGAATGACTGGCTGTGGGTAGCCTGCTGGAAGCTGGAAGAAATCAATACAGCTATCGCTCAGACAGAAAGCATGGCTGCTCAGGCTCAATCTCTGATGGTTGAATCCTCAGCAGTCGAAAGTTCGTTATCTGCGGCTTCTCTGGATGCGTCCTCTCTTGAATCTTCTTCTATGACAGAAAGTACGGTTGAAGAAAACAGCGGTGTATCTGCCCAAACCCTGACAGAAATTATCAGTATTCTGGATGCGGCGTTGCTGACAGAAACCGATAATATCGAGGGAATTATGCAGATGAAGGCCATTTTGCAGGCAGAACTGGACTCCCTTTCTGCGGCTGAATCACAGTGATTCTTGACAAGATAACACCTTTTTGATAAAATGGTGATAAATAGATAGGAGAACCAACGATGCAAAGATTACTACCGTGTGTTTTCGTGTTATTGGGGTGTACTTGTTCCTGTTTTGCAGGCTTAGCCAGTGACCCAGAAACTGCCGATGGGTATCTTACAGCAGGCGAATACGCTTCAAGTGTCAAGCTTGAAGATAATGAGGTACTAACCATTGATGGAGGTGGAGCCAATCTCATTGACGCATGGGATAACAGCCGACTTGAGATATATTCCACCTCTTTGCCGCTTGCATTGGACGTTGGTGGTGTCTATGACATCTACTTGGGTGACAACAGTACGCTTCAGTTCAGTGGTGGCGCAACACAATCATTAAAACTTTATGATGACTCAAAAGCAGTTCTTACTGGCGGTACTATTAAATACATCACCATTTATCACCGTCCGGTGGATTCATGTTTTGTAAAGATTTACTGTCAGGAAGGCTGGGAGTGGCTTTACACGTCCAGCAAGATAACCGGCATCAAGGGTTTGTGGGATGATGGAACATCCTTCCAAATAACCCTTTCCAATGTAGGTGGTTCATGGCCGGATACTGCCAAGTATGTTGATGTTATCCCTGAGCCAGCAACAATGCTGCTGCTTAGTTTGGGTGGCTTGTTGGTCCGTCGAAAGAGGTAAATTCAAAGTTAAAAGGCTTCTGCTGAAATACGCAGGAGCCTTTTCCATTATTTGAGACACAAGGAAAACTATTATGAAGCCAATTATGATAAGCTTGTTTATAATTATTTTGAATGTATCGACCTTTGCAACCAGTTATACGATTACAAGCGGTTACTTTGAAACTAAAACGTTTAAAAATTCAGATACCTTGATTATGACCGGGGGTGGGGGAGATTCAATATTGGGCAAAGACAACTGCGTTTTGGATATTAAAAATACATCCTCGCCGTATGTATCGGGCGTAAGCGGTCTTGGTCACATAAACATGGATGATAATAGTCGCCTATATTTTTCTGGTGGTAGTTTGAGATCTTTGGATATAGTAGACGATGCCTTTGCTGTTCTCTCTGGCGGTCAGATTGGTAAAATTGTTACCTATTATCCTATCTCAGATCAAAAACATATTACAATTTATTGTCAGCCCGGCTGGACATACCAGAACTACGAGTTCTCAGGCCGGTGGCTTGACGATACGCCATTTAATATCGAATTGGCCTCCCAATACACCTCCAATGTTTTCGACAATATAACCGTTATCCCCGAACCGGCAACCATGCTGCTACTGGGTATGGGTGGACTATGGCTAAGAACACATAAGCAATAAAAACAGTTCCTTCTACCGCCTGTGGGATGCCCTGGGAAGTACACCGACTTCCTCCTCCTTCAACCCGAAGGCGGTTTTTTTTAAAGGTAAAGCAAGTGGTTGATTTTGACTCCTTAAAGGCAAAAGTGATTGAAGAATTAACAGATTTTCGCAGAAGTCTTGAGCGTTCAGAGGACAATAAATATCGTTTGAAAAAGGAGAATTGGGAGAAATTTTATTGCATTCTTGACAAGTGGTTAGAACATCCCCGGCATAAATGGTTTGATGGATTTGTGGAATTGGTATGCAAGGAGATAAACAGAGAGAAAATTATATTTCCTGCAATTCCGCAAAAAGCAGAGATTGCTCTAAACGCATTTCAGATTACTCAGATTGCGATGTGTCTAATGGCGATAGGAGTTATCGAAGCAGATGAATTTAATAAATTCATCTGGCTCTATTTTAAAACAATATCGCCTGATGATGCATGTGTGTGCCGAGGATATGTTTCTCGATATATGGATGAAAGAGAGCGTTCTTTTGAAAAACTCAGCCATGATATGTATAAGCACATTCTTGAAAAAGAGCAGTTTCCATTAGTTGAAAAAAGCCAAAGCCTCCGTGATAAAGCTGAAGAGTTTGCGGTAAAGTTGGCTGGATTTGCCATTTTTTCTTTTCAGGATCAATCCCAAGTTATTGACACTGGCCTGCAAGAATAGTAATCTGTCAATCTTTCATTTCCGAAAAGTTCCATACAGACCTGTCGGGTTTTTCTCCTTACTCCGACCCCGCCCGGCAGGTCTTTTTTGTTTACCTGCCGGGATGAATGCTGCCATATTATGCCCCTTGTTTTTTTATCTTGAATCGTGACAGCAGGACGACGGCTTTGGGGCCGACACCGTTGCGGAATTCACTGATTTTGATTTTTCTGGCTCTGGCGCGGTACATAATTTTGCCGGGGGTAAGGCCGGTTTCCCGTTCAATGCAGCTAATGGAAAATCCCCAGGCCAGCAGGTCCAGGCATTTTTTGTTGCAGGTGTTTCTCCAGTCCACTCGTCCGTGTTTATTCAATCCGTACCTGTTTCTCTCTGTCATTGTTTACTCCTGTTCATCCTGAATGATTTGGGGGATTCCTAAGTTGAAGGGTATTCGCAGTGTGATGGGCAATAGAATAAAGCCGTTGTCAACTGTCGGTTGGCCAAACTGCGTTTCAATGCGTTTTTCTGAGTTGGGGCGGTGTTTATAGGGGCGTGTGGGCCGGAAGTATTGGCCCGGCTTTTGTTTGACCCATTGGCCGTCAATCAGCCGGAATTTCCGGGAGCCGTCGTCGTATTTCTGCCAGGCCCGCCAGTTATGCTCAGACTGCTTGGGGGTGGGTTCGGATAGCTTATAGTGTTCCGACTCGACGGCGGGGTGAATCCCATGTGCCCGTCTCAGATGGGTTTTGATGCCCACGGTGGATTTATTTTTCTTGTTGCAGCCATTGATCAGACATTCATACGCTGGTTTCTTCATCAGCGATCCTTTCTGTTAATGATTCTTTGCGTTTTCGATTCGACGGATTTGCCTCTTTTGCCGTGCGGATATAATCGTTTGGTTCCAGTGGTTTTTTGTGCGCAGAGCGGACGTGGGCGGCAATCGATGCCGCAGACCCGGACACCTTGCCGCAATGGACACACTCAAAATTCGGGGTATTGCAGCGAATCTGGGCTTCCTGAATACGCGCATCCCGGCTGCGGGATTTGCCGTACTGGAGAGGCTGGGCCTCTTCGGTGGTCAGCTCGAAATCTCTGTGCCTGAATTTCTTGTTATGGATTTGGTTTACGTGGGAACTGATGCCCCGTAACGTACTATAGACTTTCTTACACCGCACGCACCTGTAATTTAGTTTTGTCTCGACGTCCATGTCGTTTCCCTTTTTTGGTCGATTTTCCATCTCGACTGATGCGCAGATAGTCTTTGTACCCCGAATCATCGGATTTCCTGGCTTCAAAATAGGCTTGGCTGGGGCATCCCCAATCAATCCACATCAGAATATCCGACTTTCTCCACCGTACCATACGACAGCCAATAGAGACTTCTCTGGGGAGCATATTTCTCCTGCGTAGAATCCATATCGAGCGAATGGATATCTTTGCCATTTCCGACACCTGCTGCGCAGTCAGTAACCCTTCAGTCTGTTCGTGTTTCAATGTTGTCAATCCTACAAATAACTCAAAAACGGTTCCATACAGTAATGTTTAGAAAATATTTAGTGCGTAGTCAAATTTAATTTTTCCTAAGTAATTGTGTTTTAAACAGATAGGGCGTTTTTGTGTCACGCAGTGCAACGCAGTAGAGCGCACGATTGCGCATGTTTATGCAGCCAGAAAATGACATATCGGCTTAAAAATATTTTCTGTTAATCTAAAATTTTATGTTACCGCTCAATTCGTTCAAGGATTTTGGCAATGGTGGCATGATGCCAGCTTTGTCCGCGAGCAGGGACGCGATGGGATTGCAGCAGTCGGCAGATAGTACGGTGACTGAGGCCTCTGTGTTTTAAACGCTGGATGATGCGGATGGTTTTCTGCTCCTGGAGGTGCATGATGAGTCGGCTTGGCTGGCAGGGGTCGATGGTGAAGCCATAGGGGGCAATGGAACTGATTTTGCGGCAATTGGCCTGATGACGCTGCATGGCGGCCTTGGTGCGGGCGGCGATGACCTTGCGTTCATATTCAGCCAGGGCTTGCAGGATGCGGCGGACTAATTCGTCTTCGGGCTTATCCTGCCATGTTCCTTCACCGCAGATGGAGACGACTTTGGCGTGGCGTTTTTTAACGGCTTGTTCGATGAGGTAGGATAGATAGACGCTTCGGGCCAGCCGGTCAAGGCGATAGACGACCAGCAGGGTATCGCGTTTGAGGGATTCAATGGCGTTCCAGAGACCGGGCCTGTCCTCTTCACCGCCGGACAGGGCACGGTCGCTGTGTTCTGCAATGATGTCATAGTTGCGTTTGCGGCAATAGTCCCGGCAGAGGTCAAACTGAATCTCGATGGATTCGCATTGCTCGGCATTGCGGCGGGGACTGAAACGGGCGTAGAGGATGGCCTTTTCCATCGAATAATCTCTCACCTGCGGGTTGTTTGTTTTTTTGCCTGCATCTTCTCACGTCTGGCAGCCGCTATTTCCGCCTTGACTGCCAGAGAATAACAGGCATCGGATGTCAGATGATAGACCTTGCGGCAGCCTTTGGCCCGAAATCCAATCAGATTCGGCGGCTGAAGGATAATAATGACCTGTCGGGTCTTTCCGGCTTCCCGGACAAAGCCATGACTTTCACGGCTGACGGTTTTATTTAGCGGGTAAGGCATAACGCCTCCTGTTGTTGTGTGGCCTTCAGATAAGTTATCACCGCGTCATATTCGCCTTGATAGGGATTGGTATCACTGAATACCACAAAGGGGCAGTCCGGTGCGATGCTATCCCATTCGCACATCTTGATCCATAATTCAATCGCTCGTTCTTTGGCACGCTGTGTTTCACTCATGGTTTTATCCTTTCATTTTTCGTGTTGACCCTTACTTTCTCAATAATATCATTGTGAATGGGGAATATCAAGAAATAAGTTTTCATATTTTCTTCTTTTTTTCAAATTAGCCCTTCTCATGCTCGACGCTACCGTTATAATTTTCATATCCCAACACCCAACAACTCCCATTCAATGCCCACGATTGATATCCATTGATGCCTTCCAATGCGTTCGTGCGTGTGATTCCACGTCCAATATGCTCGGTGTGTGATGCAGCCCTGTGATGGAATGTCCCGCCGCTCCATTGATTCACAACCGACATCAAAACCCCCGCGACCTAACTCAGAAAAGCCGCTCTCCCGCGCACGCGCGCGAGGCCCAACATGCAAAATCAAACGTCCAACGTGCAATGTCCAGCATCCAACATGGTATGTTAGAGGCAAATTTGGACGTTTTGGCGTCAAGGGTGCGGTTCAATCCACCCGTCCATGTCCACAATCACCCCAATTCAAGGTCATATCGGGCTGTTGGGCTTGAGTTTTGCAGGCTTGACAGACAGGTCAACGCCTCCAGTGAGCAGGAAAAAAACAAAAGCATTCTTTCGTTCTGTCAGGATTGAACCAGACCCCCCAGCCGGTCGTCGATAACATCCCTACTTAGCCCGTCAACCGCGACAGTGATTTTGGAACAATGTTTTTAGTATCTGAAAAAATGTGTAAAAAAAATAAAAAAGGGCTTTGTGTGCTCGACGTTTTCATTTTAATGCGAGGATATGGTTGAAACACGAGACGAATTTAAAGCCAGATTAAAACGGGAAGGCAAATGGAATGAGTTCCTTGAATTGCGGGAAAAATACAAGCAGGACGGTCACGAAGCCAAGGTCGCGTATGCGATGGCAATGGAGCCGTTTTCCGGTGCGGGGGATAGTCCTGCTGACGATCAGCCTGATGATGCTGACGGCGGCGGGTCTGTTCTGCTGGAGCAATTCGCAGGCAAGGACAAGGCCAGCAGCCTGGTGGTGGTCGAATGGGTCTTCGATAAC
>JBDKVE010000309.1:0-34363 GCA_039679345.1 Anaerohalosphaeraceae bacterium | reverse complement strand
GGACCAGTTCGGCAATAATGGCGTCTTTATCGTGCATCCTTTGCTTATAACACAACGGATACAATTGCGCAAGTTACCCATTTTAATATTTTATGGTTTTTTATGAAATTTTTCTGTGAACGGTTACACAGATTTTATAGTATTAATTTCTTTATCTCGCTGTTGCCCTTTTGGTGCCATTGGGGATAAGTATCTTTTATTGATGCAATCAATAATCCTACATTCTTGTACATACACTACTATATCATTAAGAGGAATTTGATCGATAAGGAATGGATCCCCAATGAAATTTTCCATAGCAATAGTAAAGTTACCCCGCCCTTCAGCAAAGGATGGAAGCGACTCAAGAATGCTATTCCATACCCTAAGGTTTAATTGGATTTCGTGTTGTATCCCTTGAAGCCGAGGTATAAATCTCTCTCCTTGTCGAAAAGTAGATGTCATATCCAGCTGAAAAAGTCGCTCACCATCCAACAAGTGAACATTTCTGCCGTACTTTTCTTCATCTAACTCTGATCGAAGCCAACATCTTGCGTTATCCGAAATTTTCCCAGAATTAAATACAATGACATTTGATACACGATGGACAGATTCACTATCAGGCAGTCGAAACGAGATGGAAAATGCTTGCTTCACTTGCGATAATATGTTGTTACATATTGAATTAGAGGTCTGATTGATTATTTTTTCGTGCTTAACAACGGCAGCATAATGACGCAAAAAACCAAATGGCGCAAGTTCCGAAAAGACAAAATCCTTACCAAATTCCTGTGCGCCATGAAGCTCGGCAACCGCTACAAATCCAAGACGGGTTAAAAGTGGACGGAGAAACTGAGCTCGGAAAGTATTCTCATTCTTAAATCGTTCGTATAACATTACAAGAATCCTCAATTATACTTCCGCAAAGCGGTTTATCAACATCGCTGTTCCATGAGGGATATTAGGGACAGTGGGGCTGTTGAAAAAGTCCCACAATTACTTATTTTGAGCATATTTCACCTTCCTTCTCGTTCTTTTTGGGGCGGTCGATGGAAAGAGGCCCAAAGCTCCTGGTTATGCAATTACTTGCTGGCTGGTTTTAGAAATCCCGACAGCTTCATCCACTCCGCGCAGCGGTCGATCCAGCCTTCGGCGGGGCCGACGCCTTTTCGCATCCCGAAGCCATGACTGCCCTTGAGATAGATATGCATTTCAACAGGAACCCCAGCCTTGCGGCAGGCCTCGTAAAACATAATACTGTTTTCCGGCGGGACTCCCGTATCATCATTGGCATGGACCAAAAATGTCGGGGGAGTGTCTGCGGTGACCTGCAGATGGTTGCAGAAGCTCTTGACCAGCTCCTCGGAAGGATTATCACCCAGCAGATTGCGCCGCGATCCTTCATGGAAATAGGGTGCCTCAAACGTAATGACCGGATATCCGAGCACCATAAAGTCCGGCCGGCAGGATACCGCATCAATTTTGTCTTTGAGCTCATAAGCCGATTTTTGGAAATGCGTTCCGGCACTGGACGCCAGATGTCCCCCGGCCGAAAACCCCATAATGCCTATCCGGTTGGGGTCAATCGCGCGTTCTTTGGCATAATACCGGGCATAACGTATCGCCCGCTGGGCATCGGTCAGCGGGGCCGGGTTCTGATAGCCTTTGCCGTTGTGCCGGTAATTCAGAACAAATGCGGTAACGCCAAGCCCGTTGAGCCACTCGGCCACCTGTTTGCCTTCGTGGTCCATCGCCAGGCCGCCGTAGCCGCCGCCGGGACAAACCACAATCGCCGCGCCAGTATTGGATTCAGTAGGCACATAGATATCAAGATATGGTTTGTCTTTTTCCTCGGTGCCCTTGGCATAGGGAGCGCCATCGGGCCAGAGATACTGCTTTTCGGGTTCACCCCCCATCGCCTGAAAAAAGCCGCCAAACAAAGCCATTACAACCAGTCCTCGCATTACATGAATCATTGTCATTAACCTCCCGTCTAAAATTGAGTTTAGCTCCAGAAAGGGCTTATCAGCATGATAAACCGCCTTTTTCCACGAAACTCTAACCATTTCCTCATCGGCCGCTAATAGAGATCGTTCATAATCCGGCCAAATGATAAGTATAACACGTAAACCGAAAGGGGCAACCATGAGTCCTGTAAAAAAAGAAGAACGGCTGGTACGGTATGAGCGGGTTGAAAACCTGATGCTGATGGCGGTTCTCAGCGAAGAACCCTACCGCAGCCAGGCGATTGCGGAACTGAAAAAACGACGCCTCCTGACCCATCCTGAATCCTTTATCGACAGCTTTATGACCAATCTCGGGGTAGTCTGCTGAAACCTGCTCAAGACCTGTTTTGTTTGAAATATCAACGAAAACGGGCCTGTCGTGAAACAGGCCCGTTGGATTGGCTGTGCTGAAGTAAAAACCTGAAGTTACGCAGGCTCTACTTTTACCGCTTCCAGACCCTTACGTCCCTGCGCAGCTTCATACTGGACTTTCTGTCCATCGTTGAGGGTGCGAAAACCTTCCGCAGTGATATTGGTGTAATGGACAAACAGGTCCTCACCGCCATCCTCCGGAGTAATAAAGCCAAAACCCTTTTTCTCATTGAACCATTTTACTGTACCGATACTCACATTGCTCTCCTTGGCTCATTCAGAGCCACATTACAAGACCCCTCGTGTTACCAAGCTGCCCGCGTCCCGAGGGAACTTGACGCGGCCTTGTTCCATTCAAAAGATACTCATTTTTATCGGTATTTGTCAAAAAGGAAATCATAGGTTTTGTTAAATTAGGTATTTTTCCGGATAAACAAGGCCGTTATTGGTTTTTCTGTAAACCTTTTGAAAATAGACACTTAATCAGAGAAATCCGAAACACGACCAGAACGCGTCTTTTTGATGTCGGAACGAACTTTTTTGGACCTTAAACGTCGCTGTTTGGAAGCATAGGTCGTTTTAGTGGGCTTCCGAACCTTGGGTTTGATAAGCGATGCATGTATGAGACGAGTCATCCGTTCTACCGCATCCAGACGATTGGCCTGCTGGGAACGGTAACGGTTGCTGGTAATTTGGAGGCAGCCGCTTTTATCGATACGATTTGCCAGCTTTGTTCGGACCAGGCTTTTCTGACCCTCATTCAGGAAATCCGATGTTTCAATATCCAGAATGGCCGTCACCTGGGTATTAACCTTGTTGACGTTCTGTCCGCCCGGCCCCGAGGATCGGGAAAATATAAAACGGATGCTGTCTTCTGGAATCTGGATATTACTCATACAAATAGTATCGTCAAAATCACTCCACAGGCTTAATTCCAGATGTTTTTATCGCAGAATGGACATAAAAAAAGCCGGGCATAAAACCCGGCTTTGAGATATCATATTCGGCAAATTAAAGCTGTAAATCAGCGGGATAACGAATTTTATCGTCCGAAACCGAAAACGACTGGCTCAGCGAATCAATCAACGCTGAAATGCGTTTAAGCTGACTGCCGGTGACAGGGCTGCTTTTACGGTCGGCTATGACACAAATCCGAATCACGCCTTCCGATGCAGCGATATCCTTTTGATTTGCCCAGATCTGGGTTGACTCAATCTGGCCATCCTCGGCACCCTTGCCGTTACAGACCAGGAAATGAAAACCCGTAAGGCCCTGCGATTTAAGCTGTGTTACATCGCCCTGATTGGTATGGCTGTAGAATATCTCAATTCCATTCCAGGCGGCCCTCTGGGTCTTTATGGATTGCAGGGTCACATTATTAACAGAATCCAATCTCAGATAACTGGCCAGACTGTACGCTCCGCGTGCAGGCACATGATTGTCGAGCGTCATCAGGACGACTCCACCCACGGTCATGGATGCCATCAATGCGACTAAAACCTTAGCTGTTCGTGCCTGTTCCTTTTTCATATTCCTGTATGAACCTGAAAAAACAATAACTTCTTACCGCCGATTTCATCCCTGAAATCGGATCCATTACGAAATTCTTCGGCGTTCACAAAACACTTACTATAACTTTTACTTCAAATTTTTACTTGACTCAATAAATTTTAACATATTTTGCTGACGATTGTAATGACTTTTCCGACTTTTTGCAGATTTCAGTATTAATCCTGAGGGAGTATCTGTAAAACGTGTACTATCAAGCCGTTAGGAACGTCTGATAAAAAGAGATTTTCATCTATTTTAAGCCCCGATTCACATATAAAAACCTTGACGATATCACCAAAAAGTGCGATAAAGGAAAAAAATCTTCCAAGGAGACTTTTTTTATGTCGGAAATGGATGTTATACGCCAAATCGCAGAAGAAACGATGAGAGTCCCCACGCTGGCGGGGGTCAACGATAATTGGCTTTGGGACAGGACACTGCGGATTCTTCGCAATGTTGAACACATCTGCCGGATGCCGGAACTGCTGGAAAAAAACATTCCGGTGGACCGATTCTGCCTGATTGCGGCGACTTATTTTGCGGATGCCGGATTTGCCCGGTGGGCGGATGTCGAAGACACCTCCAGCCGGCTGGTGTTATCAGACGTCAGCCAGACCGATTTACGTGACTTTTCCACTCAAATCGTAACCGACCGTCTCAGCGGAGCCCTGGCAGGGCCGAAAATCGAAAAAATCGATAAAATCATTGTCGAGTCAACAAATCGCTTTACAGAAATGATCGAGGCGATGATCCTGTCCGACGCCCGCAACCTGGAAGATATGGGGGCCGTCGGCCTGTATCACGAATTCCGCAAATATGTCATTCATGGCAAAGGCGTAGCGGAAGTTCTGGATAGCTGGAAACGGAAAATTGATTATCGTTACTGGCAGGCCCGGCTCAAAGAAAGCTTCCGGTTTGACTCCGTCCGCAAGCTGGCGGAACAACGATTCAGTGCCGCGGAATTTTTCATGAACCAGTTGCAGGTCGAACACAGTGCGCGTGACCTCGAAGAACTGCTGCTTGAATCACTGGATAAAGGCGGCAAATAGACTTCTGAATTTGAAACAGTTATCGCATGGATCATAAATCTGTTATCGCTATCTATCCCGGCTCTTTTGATCCGATCACCAATGGTCATCTGGATGTCATTCGCCGCGGAAACAAGATGTTTGATTCCCTGATTATCGGCGTCGGCCAGAATCCCGGCAAGGCGGAATTGTTCACAATTCAGGAACGTGTTGAGATGATTCGCGAACTGGTCAGGGATATGCCGCGGGTCACGGTGGAGAGTTTTGAGTGTCTGACGGTGGAGTTTGCCGCCCGCAAGAAGGCCGACGTGATGCTTCGCGGCTTGCGAAACCTGTCGGATGTGCAATACGAATTTCAGCTTGCGATGACCAACCGCACGGTAGCCGGGATTGAAACGGTGTTTATTATGACCAGCGAAGAATACGGCTATGTCAGTTCCACAATTGTCCGGCAGATCGCCACGCTGGGCGGTGATGTGTCCAAACTGCTGCCGCCGTCGGTTTATTCCCGCCTGCGAAAGATATTAGCCAAAGAACCGCATCTGGCCATCAACGACCTGCCGGAATAGCCATCCTCACGGATTGCAGGTCAGACAGGGACGGCGTCCCGATGCGACGGCTTCGTCGCGTGTGCTGAATGTCACTTTTGTATTTTCCTTCATCCTGCGGGCATGGGGGCAGGTTTGCTTATGAAAGACCTTCCCGGATTTTGCGGCGACAAACCCCTCTTCCTGAGCCTCAGATGACACGGCTTGTGCAGCGGGGGCCGTCTGAGCCTGCCCTTGAGCCGAGGCCGATACCCTGGGCACAATCAGGCGTTTGGCATACCCTTTTTCGACCAGCATCTGGCCTAAATCCCGTCCTTCGACTTCCACCTCTGCCACCAGACAGAAACTCTGTCCCCGCTGGATATGCTTCAATATCACCTTGGGCGTTTCGGGCTGATTGGGGTCGGATTGGGCCTGTTTTTTATGTAACGCGGCATTGAGGATTTCGTGGATATACTGACGCACGGCCAGTTCATAATTCTGCTGCGGTTCCAGCCCTTGAATCTGGACGGGCATTTCCCTGCCGATAATGGCGGGCCAGTCGGCGATGTCACAATAAATGCGGCACTGGGCATCCACCCGAATGACCTTCTGGACCGCTGCACTGCCATAATCATTGACAAGCCGTTCCGCTGATTCGGAAAACACCGTCGATACCGCCACACACAACCCTGCCAGAACAATCCAGCACATCCTTGCCATTGTCGCTCTCCTATGCGATTTGTCAGTAACCCTGGTCCTGATACACAGGACATTTTTCTGCTGCCCGGCAAAGCATTCCGCCGGGAGCAACCGTTATTGTTTCATCAACGCGATGATTTGATCCAGGTCATTGGGGGCCTGCACCGGGGGATTGGCAAACGGCCCCTGCTTTTTGCTGTGGTAGTTGACCGTGGCGTCCGGGTCCTTGAGGACATGGCCGGTCAGGACACAGGCAACACGGGCGTTTTTGTCAATCGTGCCGTCAGCCAACAGGTATTTTAATCCTGCAATCGTCGCCGCGGAGGCCGGTTCACAGCCGAGACCGTATTTGCCGATCTGGGCCTTGGCATCGAGGATTTCAGCATCGGTCACGGAGCGGACGATCCCGTTGCAGACATCCAGCGCCCGCAGGCATTTTTTGAGATTGACCGGCCGGGAAATCTCAATCGCCGAAGCAAGGGTGTGCGGCTTGTAGCCGGCGGCGTCAAGTTTGGCGTAATAAGTGTCGATTTTGGCATTATCCACATGGCTGTTATTCCAGCGAAGACCGTGGTCGTTAACCAGTTCGGTCAACGTGTTGGCGCCGGCGGCATTGATGATGGCCAGACGCGGGACGCGGTCAATCAGACCAAGCTGCTTGAGTTCCATGAAGGCCTTGCCGAAGGAGCTGGAGTTGCCAAGATTGCCGCCGGGAACAACAATCCAGTCGGGAATCTGCCAGTTCAATCCTTCGAGAATGCGGTACATAATAGTCTTCTGGCCTTCCAGGCGGAAGGGATTCAATGAATTGACCAGATAGATATTCAGCTTGCGGCAGACATCCTGAACCTGACGCATGCAGTCATCAAAATCGCCGCGAATCTGAATGGTATAGGCGCCGTAATCCATCGCCTGGCTGAGCTTGCCATAGGCGATCTTGCCGTCGCCGATAAAGACCGTCGCCTTGAGTCCGCAGGCCCGGGCATACAGGGCCATCGAGGCGGAGGTATTACCCGTCGAGGCACAGGCACTGGAGACAGCCTTAACCATTTTGGCGTGAGAAAACGCCGCGGTCATGCCGTTGTCCTTGAACGAACCGGAGGGGTTCAAGCCTTCATATTGCAGATACAGTCCGGCCGGGTTCATCCCGAGTTCGCCGGCAAGCCCGCAGGCTTGCTGCAGAATCGTCTGGCCTTCGCCAACGGAGACCTTGCATTCGTCCGGGCAGAAGTTCAGCAGGTCACGAAACCGCCATACGCCGGAAAAATCCAGCCGGTCGAGGCGGTTGGCCCAGCGTTTGCCGAAATCGGACAACCGGGCCGGAAGCTCGACTTTGTTCCAGTCATAACAGACATCCAGTAGGTCGCCGCACTTGGGGCATTCAAACATCGTCTGCATACAATCAAACGTCGCCCCGCAGGCTGGATTGATGCATTTCTGAAAAGCCGGCAGTGTTATATTTTTCATTACAATACCTCGATTGTATTTTTATCCAGAAAATTTATCTCTTTATTTTATCGGATTTTAGGCAGGAACATATTACGTTTTAATTGCACCGGCATTTAAATTTTCCACCACAGCCTGCAGGTCGGCGATTTTTTGAATTTCAATCACCCCGGCCGGGACGGTCTTGTGCCGATTGGCACGGATGCGTTTGAAGACCGGCATCATCCCGGCGGCAATAGAGCCTTTGACGTCGGTATCAAGGCGGTCGCCGACAAAGAGAATCCGTGCCGGCTCGACGTCGATCTGACGTGCGGCATCCAGAAAAATACGCGGGTCGGGTTTGCGATAGGGATAGTCGCAGGTGTAAAGCTGGATCGGGAAAAACTCCAGAATACCCGCCTGGGCCAAATGCCGCTGGAGACTGTCTTTATTGACAAACGTGTTGGAGACAATCCCCAGTTTTAAGCCCATTGAACGCAGCGTTTGCAGTGTTTCCTTGATGCTGGGTTCCGTGAAAGCTTCGTTGCTGAGCGGCTCATACCAGACCCAGTTCAATTCTTTATACTGCTGTTCGGTCAGCGTAAAGCCATAGCGTTTGCCATAGCCTTTGAGCAATTCAAGGGAATCAAAGTCATTGCCCGTCAGCGTCGAATAGATCAGGTGAAGATACAGGCCGAATAAATGCTTCAGCCGATACCGCAGAAAATACGGCACCGGCTGAGATTGTGTTTTCAACCATTCATAACTGGCGCGGGCGGAGACGGCAAACAACCGGGTCGTATGCAACTTGCTGAATTCCAGCAGTGTCTGCCCCAGGTCAAAAAGAATCGCTTCAACCGCACGCCGAGCCAAGTTTACCTCCGAGGCGGAAGTTTAGCGCCAAACAACTCTTTCAGCCACTTTTCCATTTCCTCATCGGAAATTGCGGAGATACGGTCGGCGGTATATTCGGCGTCAATTTTATCCTTGATCGCCAGCACATACGGGTCGTGTTTGGGAATGTCGATGACATACCGTTCTTCGATCCAGTGCTTGATGCCCGCGGCACCGGATTTATCGGTAATCGCAACACCGACCGGCCGCTTAAGCAGCTTGAGTGTATCAAAGCAATTGTAAATTTCTTCGTTCTTCAACAGGCCATCGGCATGAATCCCGGCACGGGTCACATTGAAGTCTTTGCCGACCAGCGGATAGTTGGCGGGCAGGTTGAAGCCCAGTTCTTTGTTAGCATAATTAGCCAGGTCGGTAATGGCCGCATAATTGACCTTCGGATTGGTCCCGCGAAGCTGAGCGTGTTCAATCACCAGCGCTTCCAGCGGCGGATTGCCTGTGCGTTCACCCATCCCGAAAATCGAGCAGTTGGCAGCCTTGCAGCCGTACAGCCATGCCGCTGTGGCATTGACTTCGACCTTGTGCAGGTCGTTGTGGCCGTGCCATTCGAGCCATTCGCCGGGAACCCCAAGCTGACGCAGGGCATAGACCATCTTCGGCACGCCGCGAGGCAGCGATGCATTGGCAAACGGCACCCCAAAGCCCAGCGTATCGCACAGACGAATCTTGACCGGTGTTTTATACTGCTGCGACAATTTCATCAGTTCCGCGGCAAACGGCAGAATGAAACCATCAAAATCGGCGCGGGTGATGTCTTCGAGATGGCAGCGCGGCAGAATGCCCGTATCAAGGGCGGCCTTGACAATATCCAGATAGGCCTGCATCGCCTGCGAGCGGGTTTTTTTCAGTTTCAGGAAAATATGATAATCACTGGCACTGGTCAGAATCCCCGTCTCTTTGAGTCCCAGATCCTTGACAATCTTGAAATCGGCAATCGTCGCCCGAATCCAGCCGGTAATTTCCGGGAATTGATACCCCCGGCTGCGGCACAGTTCCACCGCCCGGCGGTCTTTATCGGAATACAGGAAAAATTCGCTCTGGCGAATCAGGCCGGTATCGCCGTCAATAGCGTGCAGGTAATCAAAGATTTTCAGAACCTGTTCGGGGCTGTATGGAGCACGCGCCTGCTGGCCATCGCGGAACGTGGTATCGGTAATCCAGATTTCCTCGGGATTTTCCATCGGTACCGAATCCGCATCGAATGTGACCTTCGGAAATTCTGTGTAAGGAAACACATCGCGATATAAATTCGGACGCTCGATGTCCTGTAATTGAACTGGTTTTATCATATTTTTTCTCCCGAAAACTTCGGTTTCATTGGCGACCCTCGAGAGTCGTCTGTTTTCCGGCGGGCTACAGACTCAAAAAAAACGTAGCCGAGGTGGGAATCGAACCCACACGCCCTTGCGGGCAGGGGATTTTAAATCCCCAGCGTCTGCCTTTCCGCCACTCAGCCGGATTTGTTTGAACAGGGATTTACCCTGTCCAACAGCCCGGCATTATAGGAAAAAACAGCCTTTTTGCAAGATTATTAGTTCTTTTCCTTACCCAATCTGTCAAAAAATACCACGAATTTTCCTGATTTTAATATTTCAGAATTATTCTTTAATAAGAATTATTCGCTAGAAATACCCAAAATGTTCGTGGCGAAGTCCAGACAAATCTATTTTTTATTAAGACATAATGGATCTATTGTTTATACGATTATCGAAGATGCTGCAAAAACCATGAATATAACTCCGGATTGTCGTAGCTTACTGTCCAGGAGTCATGGTCAGCCTCCGGATAAACCGTGAATTTAACATTCTTATTGCCACCCTGCTGATAGGCCTTGACCATATCTTCGGAGCGGTTCAGCGGCACAACACTGTCTTTGGCACCATGAAACACCCAAATTGGCAGTGAACCGGCGTTATGACGTGCCATTGTGGGGTCCCCGCCTCCGCAAATTGGGGCTGCGGCGGCAAATTTATTGGGATATTTTGCAATCAGGGTCCAAGTACCAAAACCACCCATACTCAGGCCGGTCACATAGAGACGGCTCGTATCAACACTGTATTTCTCGGAAATATCATCGACCAGAACAATCAAATCTTCCGCCATATTGGGCCACCAGTTGGCTTTGGGGCACTGCGGAGAGACAATGATAAATTCAAACTCCTTGCCTTGGGCAGCCAGCTTCGATGGGCCGTGAGCTTTGAGCTGATTGAGGTCACTGCCGCGTTCGCCAGCACCATGCAGAAACAGAATCAAAGGCCATTTTTTATCTGTTTTGCCGTAATCTTTGGGCAGATACAACAAATAATTCATCGTCACATCCCGTGAGACGGCCTTGGTCATGGTTTGGGGATGCTGGCCGGTTTGAACGGGGGCTTGTGCTGTTTTCGATGAACAGCCCGCAAGAGTAACGATACCTGCTGTGATACTCACGATCATTGTCCTTAACATAAGATTGTCTCCTGATGAATGTCCTGTAGCCTTGTTTACGGTATTAGACGTATATCATCTTCTTTGTCATGCCGCCGTCAACAATAAAATTCTGGCCTGTGATAAATTCGCTTTGCACCGAACACAGGTGCAGGACCATGGCGGCGATATCTTCCGGCCTTCCGACGCGACCTGCGGGATGCTGGCTATGGTCCGCTTTGGTCAGGGGTGAAAAAACGGGCTTTTCAGTATAGCTGCGCGTGTCGATCCAGCCGGGGCTGACACAATTGACCCGAATCCGTGGGCCAAAGCTGACTGCCAGGGCATGAGTCAGCCCGACGATTCCCGCCTTGGATGCTGAGTATGCTTCGGTATTGGCCTCCGACATCATCGCCCGGGTTGAAGCAATATTGACAATTACGCCTTTGGTTTTGCGGAGATATCTGGCGGCATATTTAGCACACAGAAAAACGCCGGACAGATTGGTGTCGATAACATTTTTCCACGATGCGCAAGCCAGCTTTTCGATGGGTTTGTTGTCGGCAATTGCAGCATTATTGATCAGATAATCGATTTGCCCAAACTGTTTTATCGTTTGCTGGACCATGAAACGCACGGATTGTTCTTTTGAAACATCTGTTTGGATGAAAATGGAATCGGAGCCAAGGAGTTTTTGTGCTTTCTTTCCCAATGCAGGATTTTTCTCGGCAATGACCACACGCACACCGACAGCGATGAAATATCGCGCGATGCAGAGTCCAATCCCCTGACCGGAACCGGTTACAATCGCAACCGAATTTGTCACGATTTTCTTTTTCATAATATGCATCCTTTCGCCGCATGGCCTGCGGTTCGATTTGCCACTCACGCCATCACACCCGTGCGATAATTCCGCATCTCTTTATTATACTGCCGGGCCTTGCCGTCAAGGACTTTATCTAATCTGTCCCAAAACATCTTTGAATGATTCTTGTGTTCGGTATGCACCAGCTCATGCAGGAGAATATAATCCTGCAGATGCGCCGGCAGGGTCAACAGGTGGATGTTCAGATTGATATTATTCTGTGAAGAACAACTGCCCCAGCGGGTTTTTTGATTACGAAAAGAGACTTTTCGATAGCAAAATCCATGCCGGCCGGCCAATTCTTCGAGTCGTTGAAATAATCGATCCTGGCCGTCTATAAGCTCCTGGGCGGAAAACGGGGCCGGTTGGTGATTTTGGTTGATTCGGTCGAATTTGCTAAAGACTTTATGAATCCAATTTTGTTTGGAACGAACGTAGTTTTCGGCATAATTAACAGAACAGAGCCACGGCACTGTGACGATGACCGTTTTATCGGGGCGAACGGTAATCCGAAGATTCTTAACCCCGCGTTTACGTATAAATTGAATATGCCCGCCGGATAAACCCAGCGAATCGGCTGTTATTGCCATAAGGTCTTTTAATCCCAGAAAATCTGCTTTTGATCGAAAGCTATGCACTACACTGAATATATCTGAGATGAAGTCTTTTGAAAAGAGCAGAATTGTGCGCATAAAAAAAGCCTGCGAATCCCTCCGGAAGCAGTCGCAGGCACATATCACCCTCCAGGCTCCCAACCAGATTCTGATTGGAATATATGGTTCATTATCTGAAATTCGAAACGATATTTCAATCAGGATTATTACCTATTTTTACAGAAAAGATCACTCTGTGAAATCAGCAGGCACCCGACCACTATGGTCTTTTATGGTCAATGCCAATCCCCCTTCAAATCTATAACCTATTGTCTTTTCACGACCTATCTTCGTGTTCGCCCTGGTCTTTTGATACCAGACGATGGAATGCCTTATACCTGAGCTTGTCCATCAGGATTTTTATCATCCACAGTCTCAAACGCCAGGAATTGCCGAGGATTGCTTTGGCCCGGTAGAGAACCTGAAACGCCCGCTCGTAATTATTCTGACGGGAATGAATCAGAGCCGCCCCCAGATAGGCCGACAACACCGGAACATCCACACTGATGGCGTGTTCCAGAAATTGAAGACATCCTTCGAGGTCACGCCGGTTCATCAGAACCGCAGATATTCCAAAGTATGCCTTGCCCTGTTCGGAGTTGGAATCCAGCACCCGCAGAAAACAAGGTAACGCATCGTTGTATTGTCCAAGCCGGACCAGCATCTGACCAATCGACAGCGTAATCTGTTCGTCTTCGCAGGCGAGTTTGCTTTCTTCCAGAAGTAAATCTGCAACCCCATCAGGACGGTCCTGCCATAGTAAAATTTGTGCCATACGAAAACGCGGTCCGGCCAGTTCCGCATCGAACATCTTAGCCTTGCCATACCAGTCCATGGCCTCGCCCGGTTTTTCCTTAAGGCGGCATATTTCACCCAGATAAAACATGGCCTGGGCATTTTCCGGTTTCAATTCCAGAATCCAGCGGAACCGTTCAGCCGCCAGATGAACGTGTCCCTGTTCCAGCAGAAAGACCCCATAATCGATCAGGACATCAATATGGCCCGGATTTTTACGCAATTCACGGAGGAAATGCTCTTTGGCTTTATTGATTTGACCGTCCGCCCAGCAGGCCTGAGCGATGCGATAATTAATCTGAGGATGGGTCGGCTCCAGTTCGGCCGTTTTTTCCCAGCACCAGATTGCACGGGCATAATTGCCGCGCGAGAACAGCGAATTGCCGATATTATAAAAACAGATGGGGCATTCCGGATTGATTTGCTGCGCCATGTAAAACATCTGCTCAGCCCTGTCGTGCTGCTCCATCTCGGTAAAGGCGATAATCCGGTTGCAGTAGGCCGGCTCGTAAGACGGGTCAATTGTTTCAATTTTTTCGAATGTCGCCACGGCCAGATCGTACTGCACCGTTCGCGTATAATCCACAGCAAGACAGTTCAGGATTTCCGCATCCTCAGGGGCCAATTCAAGGGCCTGCAGGTAACAGGTAATTGCTTCTTCATACCGCTCCATCGCATCGAGTGTCAGCCCGCGATTGAAGTGCCACGACACACAGCCGGGATTCATCGTCACCGCTTCATTGAGTTTATCGAGGGCTTCCTGCATCTGGCCGGTTTCGTAGAATTCATAGGCCTCGGCTACCCGCTGTTCAGCCTGTTCCCAGCCGTTTAAACTGCTGTCGTCTTCGTAATAGGATGATTCTGCCATATTATATCCAATTTCTTGACACTCGCTTTGGTTTTCTTAACTATCGCAATATCCGCAAGTTGTATCGGCCCGAAACACCCCCTGCTTAGCCGTCGGCCCGGATTCAGCCTGCAAAAATGATTTAAAAAAACTTTTTACTGGCATAATACGGTTTAAGCCCTTACAATTACAGAGCTTAAGAGATACCTAAAAAAGCCCCTGCCCGGCGGAACAGACTTTTTTTTGGCACTAGCCCGGCGGAGTCCGATAATGCAGAGTAAACGTCAGGATAAGTAAACAATACCATTACCCTTACGGAGCCAACTTATGGTTAAGGAAATTAAAGGTCAGCTCGCTGCCGGCAAGCACAATTTCGGCATCGTAGTCAGCCGGTTCAATGAGTTTATTACAAGCAAGCTCCTCGGCGGCGCGATTGATTGCCTCCAGCGGCACGGCGCAACCGACGAACAGATGACTGTGGCCTGGGTGCCCGGGACCATCGAGATTACACTGGCCGCCAAAAAGATGGCACAAAGCGGTAATTATTCCGCCATCATTTGTCTTGGCGCTGTCATTCGCGGCCAGACCAGCCATTATGATTATGTCTGTCAGCAGATTTCCCGCGGCGTTGCCACGGTTAACTATGACACCGGCGTTCCCACGATCTTCGGGGTTCTGACCTGCGAGACGATTGAACAGGCCATCGAACGGGCCGGAACCAAACAGGGCAACGCCGGCGCCAGCGCCGCACTGGCCGCCATTGAAATGGCCGATGTTATCACTAAACTCTAAACCTCGGTTCAATGGAGTGTAAATCATGTATTCCAAGCCTCTGTCGATATGCTGCATGTTGAGCCTGATTGCGGTTCTTCATGCGGGCTGCCTGGCCCAGTCGGATGCAACCGCTCAAAAGCCGGTGTACCTGTTCAGCTATTTCGTCGATAACGGGCAGGACGGGTTACACCTGGCCTCCAGTCTCGACGGTCTCGAATGGAAAGCCCTCAATCAGGGCAGGTCCTATTTGAAACCCGCGGTCGGACAGGATAAATTGATGCGGGATCCCTGCATCCTGCGCGGCCCGGATGGATTATTCCACATGATCTGGACGGTAAGCTGGAAGGAAAAAGGGGTTGGTCATGCCAGCTCCAAAGATTTAATCACCTGGTCCGAGCAGCAGTATATCCCTGTCATGGAACATGAACCGACAGCCAAAAACTGCTGGGCGCCGGAATTGATTTACGACCCGCAAACCAAACAGTACATGATTTTCTGGGCGACAACCATCCCCGGGCGTTTCCCGGAAACTGAAAAAGGCGGTGATAACAATCACCGTATTTATTATGTAACCACCCGCGATTTTAAAACCTACAGCGAAACCAAACTGCTCATCGAGCCGGGTTTTAATGTGATTGACTCGACGATCATCCAGGCCAATGGCAAATGGGTGATGTTCCTGAAAAATGAAACTAAAAATCCGCCGGAGAAGAATATCCGAATCAGTACCGCCGACCGGCCGGAAGGCCCCTGGAGTCCGGCCTCCGAGGCGATTACCGGAAAATACTGGGCAGAAGGCCCCACCGCTGTCAAAATCGGCGAATGGTGGTATCTATACTTTGATAAATACACCGAAGGAAAATACGGTGCGTTGCGGTCCAAAGACCTTAAGCAATGGGAAGATGTATCTTCAGGACTCCGTTATCCCAAAGGACTGCGACACGGGACGGTCTTTGCCGTCGAACCAGACATACTCAAGACCCTGCTGGCGAATGAAAACACCCAATAACCACTCTCGTCTCGGCGAAACCAAACAGGATCGGCGTTCTTTAGCGCGGGAGCTTGCCATGCAGGCGCTCTGCCAATTGGATGTCCAGGGGCAGGATATCCTGCCCTGGCTGGGACGGTTTTTCCGCGAACAAACCAATGACTCCATGACCATCCAGTTGGCCGAACAATGGACTCAGGGCGCCTGGCAGAATATCAGCGATTGCGACGACAAGATCGCCCAGGCCGCCGCACAATGGAAACTGTCGCGCATGTCACAGGTGGATCGAAGCATCCTCCGACTGTCGGTGTATCAGCTTCATTTTTGTCCGGATATCCCGGGTAAAGTGGTCGTCAATGAAGCCATTGAGCTGGCTAAAAAATACAGCACTGAGCAGTCGCCGCGTTTCGTCAACGGGGTCTTGGATTCTATATTAAAACTGCTCCGGCCGGACCAGACCAATCACCCCGCCGGCCAACCCTCATAATTTGCAGACTCTTTTTATCCGGGAAACTACGGTGAGAAAAATATCAGTTCTGAATCAAAAAGGCGGTGTTGGAAAAACCACAACCGTTGTCAACGTCGCGGCCGCGATGGCGGCACACGGTTTTCGTGTTCTCGCAGTAGACCTGGATCCGCAGGCCCATCTGACCATCCATCTGGGCGTTGATGCCGAACAGCCCGACTGCGGGGCTTATCAGATATTGTCCGGCCAGGCCGGTGTTCAGGATGCCGCTGTCAAGGTGCGGAACAATCTCTGGCTGCTGGGTGCCGGCATTGAGCTGGTTGGAGCTGAAACCGAACTGGTTAACGAAGTCGGCAGGGAAATCATCCTTCGTCAAGCCATCGCCCAGGTCGAAAACGATTTCGATTACATGATTATCGACTGCCCTCCATCGCTGGGGCTGCTGACACTCAACGCCCTGGCGGCTTCCGAAGAAGTCATTATTCCCGTTCAGCCGCATTTCCTTGCATTGCAGGGCTTTAGCCGTTTACTGCAAACCATCGCCCTGGTCAACAGCCGCATCAATCCCGCCCTGCATGTCACGGCGATTTTGATGTGCATGTTTGACGCGCGCACCAGCCTGTCGGCCGAAGTCCGGCAGGATATCGAGAAATTCCTGACCGGTTCCCGCAATCAGAACAGCCCCTGGGCCGGTGCCCAGATCGTCCCGGTGCATATCCGCCGCAATATCAAACTGGCCGAAGCCCCCAGCTACGGCAAAAGCATCTTTGAATATGAACCTTCCTGCCACGGAGCAACGGATTATCTGGCGGTGACAGAATTTCTGCACACAGGAAAAATTGAAGGCAATTTTGATATTAAAATTGACAATGCCGGTGAACCTGCCGCCAAAGCAACCGAATCTCAACCCGCGACAGATACTACTGTCCCCGCTGTACCTGTTGAAACAGTTCCTGTGGATACACCCACTCCATCGGACGTTTCACCTGTTGCGGAAAATATAGCAGCGGAAACAGCTTACAGCAACACACCTGCATCGCCGGACACTCTGGAAGGGAAATAAAAAAGGCTGCTTCGTGGATGAAAGAGGAAGCAACCTTATTCGGAAAAGGCTTTTTGTAAAGCCTTTAATTTACTCTTGCATTCTAAAATAATATTTTAATACACGATTGTCAATATATTTTTTCTATCCGCATCGTTTTTTACACAGGATCACAATTTTATCGTGTCAATACCCATGGGTCTTCAAGCTGTTCGATGATACTGCTTAAAAAACCACCGGCATAGAATTCATCGACAATCTGCCCATCGTAGGCCATCGACACATCCATCACTTTCCGAACACGCGTTTCATCATCTTTGAGCACAAGAGCATCTTCAATCATCCCAATGGAGACAATCGCTGTCGCCGATGGCGGTGCAATGGCATAAAACTGATGCACGCCAAACATGCCCAGCCCGGTCAAAACGACATTGGCGCCGTCAAAATCATCCGGTGTCAGCTTGTTGGAACGGGCCTTGGCCAGCAGCATTTCGCTTTCGGCGGCCACCTCAATCAGGCTTTTGGAACCCATATCGTGCAGTACCGGAACCACCAGCCCCTGCGGCGCCGCCACGGCAAACCCGACGCCGATAGCCCCGCTGACGACCAGATTATCGCGTGTTTCATCGAGTGTTGCGGCTAAAAGCGGATATTTTTTTACGGCACGGGCCATGGCAAGGATAAAAAAATCGTTGGTGGTGGCGCGGACACGGGCTTTGCGGCAGTAGTCCCGCCGCATTGCAGTCAAATCCGTCAGGTCCGCCCGAATCGTCATATAGCCGTTGGCCTTGGTCTGCTTGGACTGATGCATCAGCCGGCCAATCAGCTTCTGAATCCGCGTCAACGGCACAATGTTCGCATTTATGGTTTCCATAGTCGTCATTTTAATCAAAGATTCACCGCTTGCAAGAATAAACCCCTTGCCCCGCCGCTTCGGTCTCGTATAATAGTATTGATACAAGGACGAAACAGAGCCGTTAAATCAAAATGAAGGGATATCTTCTATGAACAAAAACGTATTCGTTTACAGTCTTCTGGGCGGACTGATGCTCATGGCCGGCTGCAGCCGAATGATGGATTCAACCAAAGAAGCTTTTGGAGCCCAGAAAAAAGATATTCTGGTCAGCCGTGTGCAATCCGCACAGGATGCCCAATTGGAAGCCAAAGAACAATTTGCCACCGCGCTCGATGAATTCCGGAGTGTTGTGGGATACAAAGGCACCCTCCTCGACGAAAAATACAAAACGCTCAAATCCCAGTATGACAAATGCGAATCCCGCACCCGAACCGTGGAAAGCCGCATCGAAGACGTCCGCCGGGTCTCCAAGGGCCTGTTCCGAGAATGGGAAGATGAATTGGACCAGTATTCCAGCCCCGCCTTGCGTAAGTCCAGCGAAACCAAGCTCGAAGCAACTCGCGTCAAATGCGACAAGATGATTGGCGCAATGGAAAAGGCCCGCGATAAAATCTATCCGGTTTTAGCCTCATTTAAAGATCAGGTACTGTTCATCAAGCATAACCTGAACGCTCAGGCGATTGCCTCATTGGAAGGGGAGCTGGGCGTCATCGAAAAAGAAATCTCGCTGCTGATTCGGGAGATGGAAAACTCCATGTCCGAAGCCGATACGTTTATCCGCCAGATGCAGATTCTGGAAGAATAACCGCAGCGGCATTTCTGATTTACATACGCACGTAACTCGGCAGAAGGTTTTTGCATCTATATTAAGTACTTTTGACATCCGCTTTGACTGGTTTAGCCCTGCTGTTATCCCAAGCATGGCTTAATGATACAAATGGAAAAGCAATGGAGAGAACTTATGTATAGATGTCACGTTGTATTCCTGTCGGTTTTGATCTGTATTGCCGCACCAACTACCAGCAAAGCGGAATCCTCCGCCCAGCCGGCCGTCTCTGATTCCAATGACTGGCTATTGTGGGCGGTGCTGTCGCCGCAGGTAAAAATCGGCACCCCGGATGCGGTGTCGCAAATCCCCGACAACAAAAATATCCAGCCTCCGTTCTCGTTCACACTGGATGGAAAACCATCACAGGAATTGCTGAAGACATGGGCATTCAACATGACCCATAAAAAATTAGATGAAAGTCGCGTTTCTCACACCTTGATATGGCAAAATCCTGACAACGGTCTCGAACTTCGCTGGGAAGTCCTCGAATACAACGATTTTAAAACCATCGAGTGGACCGTCTATCTGAAAAATACCGGCAAAGCTGATACCGCCATCATCGAAAATCTCAAGGCCATCGACGCACGGTTTGCCTGTGTCAAAGACAAGCCCTATCAGTTGCGGCACTGGAACGGTACCCGTGTCAATGCCGAAGACTTCGCCCCCCAAAGCTCGGGTATTGACCCTGGGAAAGAATTAACATTCGCTCCCTCCGGCGGACGTGCGACCGGAGGCCATTGGCCCTATTATAATATTGATGGCGGGGATGAAGGGATGATTGTTGTCGTAAGCTGGGCGGGCCGCTGGTTCGCAAAGTACCAGAGGGATGCCGGCAACACCCTGTCTCTGACGGCAGGACAGGACAAGACCCATTTCAAATTACTGCCCGGCGAAACCGTCCGCACGCCGATGATGGTCATCCAGTTCTGGAAGGCCGGCAACTGGGTCGATGCCCAGAATCGCTGGCGGCAGTGGATGATCCGTTACAATATTCCGCGTCCCGGCGGCAAAGACCTGCCGCTGCCGTTGTTTGCCGCATGCAGCTCCCATCAGTTCGCCGAGATGACCAAGGCCAGCGAGCAGAATCAAAAGGAATTCATCGACAGCTATCTGCAAAAGGGACTCAAAATCAATTACTGGTGGATGGATGCCGGCTGGTATGTGGGTGCCGCGGAAAAAGGCTGGCCGTGGACGGGAACATGGGAGGTGGACCGCAGCCCCAATCGCTTCCCCAACGGCCTGCGGGCAATCAGTGATTATGCCCACAGCAAAAACGTCAAGACGATTGTATGGTTTGAGCCGGAACGGGTGGCCGCTGGAACCTGGCTGGCCACCGAACACCCCGAATGGATTCTCGGCGGCGCTGGCGGCGGACTGCTGAATCTCGGTAATCCCGATGCGTGGAACTGGCTGGTCAATCATATCGATAAAATCATCACCGACGAAGGCATCGATTTATATCGTCAGGATTATAACATCGACCCGCTGGAGTTCTGGCAGAAAAACGATCCCGCGGACAGACAGGGCATCACCGAAAATAAATATGTCATGGGATATCTGGCCTATTGGGACCAACTGCTGCAGCGCCACCCCGGAATGCTGATTGATTCCTGCGCATCCGGCGGACACCGCAACGACCTGGAAACGATGCGTCGATCCATTCCCCTGCTGCGAAGCGATTATCTCTTTGAGCCGGTTGGTCAGCAGGCACACACCTATGGATTATCCTTCTGGCTGCCTGTTCATGGAACGGCTTATAATCCTTCCAACACGCAGGGCTGGGGCTGGGGCACCGGACAGGGTCTTCTGGCGTATGGCCCCTATATTCGCCGAAGTAATATGTGTCCGGCCAATACCGGGTGCTTCGATTTCAGAGCCGCGGTGGATGATGCCTTGATTATGGCTCTCTATCAGGAATGGCTGGATATCGCTCCCAATTATTTCGGAGACTATTACCCGCTGACCGATTATACCCTGTCGCCCAAAGACTGGATTGCCTGGCAATTCAACGGCCACGACTCCAAAGCGGGTTTTATACAAGCCTTTCGCCATGACCAGTGCATTTATGCTTCGGCACAAATTAAACTGTATGGGTTAAAGTCCGACAAAACCTATCTGCTCAAAGATTACAACACAAAAACCGACAGCCGCGAGTCCGGAAAACAACTCATGGAAGAGGGATTGGTGATAGAACTTAAAGGCAAACCCGATGCAACCACCATCGGGTATCGTGAAGAATAAGGTGCAAACAATAAAACTAAGCTGCTGTTACGATGGCAGCAGCTTAGTTTGTTTTCTCTCAATCCGGCAGGTTGCCCCGCCAATCGTAGGTCGTTTACGACACAAACTGAATCGCCAGACCAATACTGCCATTACGCAGCATTTCAGCCCGATCGACACGCAAAATCTTACCCACCTTGATGCGGGCGTACTGCCCTTTTTGACGTGCCAGCGACATCGTGCGGGGGAAATTCACCTCCACCTCGTGTCCCGGACGAACCGGCGTGGTCATCGGCACACTGACGTATGCCCCACCTTTGCTGACATTCACGCTTCTGCCCGTAAAAAAGCGATTTGCCTCCGGAAGCCAGATACTCACAGGCCAGGATAAATCCGACCTGACATCTTGTCTTTGTTCAATCAGTGTACTTTCCATAGTACGGTCTCCGTTAATATGGTAAACATTATACGACTATGAAAAGTATCGGCAATGTAAATATAGATAATTTAGCGAAAATGGAAAATTATTTTATTTCTTAATTCTTTTTCAGGCATTAATCCCTGCCCAGCGTCTATTTGTTTTTTATCGGACCACCCAAGAGCTTAAGTTTTCATGGAATCCATCTGGATAAACGCTATCGGAACAAAGATGAATATCGGGGCCCAGGCCCAAAACTCCGGCCGGAGATTGAAAAACAATTCCGTCGCAAACATCTTACAGATAAAGGTCAGCACAAAACAGCTTGTCGAGGTGATAAAGCTGATTAGAATGGCGGTCTTCATATCCCGGGGGTCCCGGCAAACCAGCACCGGCAGCGCCACCAGCAGCATCACCAGATTCAAAATCGGGTCCGTTATCCGGGTGTGCTTTTGTAAAAACAATTCGGCCAGGTCACTTTGCCGCGTCCCCTCACTGCGCGCCAACTGCATCAGTTGAGCGGAGCTGAGCAGCGATTTATAGCCTTCCTGACGCCGCATGGGAATCTGCTGCGGAGTCAAGTCGCTTGCAAAAAAATCCACTTTTTCGAACTGGCGCGAGGGTGTCGCCGAGGCGGAGGAATCCGCAATCTGCAGTAATTCACCCTCCGTCAGCACCCACCCCCCTTTAGCTGCATCATACGAAGCCCCCTGAGCCTTGATACGGCCCGTCACCACCATTTGATCGCTGCGCTGCAGGCGTTTACGGATAATGATAAAAGGGTATTCAATCGTCTGTGTTTTTTCATCGTAGCGGGACGTACTGATCAGATTGCCGTTGGAATCCGAAGCAAACCACAAATCATAGTGCTTGGTGCCGGGCAATTCATCATGACTGCGGATAAGTTGTCCCGTCAGATTCGGAATGACCAGTTCCTGAACCAGAACCTGCAGACTCATCAGAATCGCCGCCAGCCCGATAATCGGAGCGATGAAACGCTTCAGGCTCACTCCCGAGGCCATGACTGCAATGAGTTCGTTATTTTTGGTCATGCGAGCCAGTGAAAAAACCGCCGCAATCACGGTAATCACCCCGGCCATATCCCGAAACCAAAGTATGATTCGGGCTCCATAAAATGAAGCGACATTATACAACATGGACCCCGCCCCGGCCTCGGCGTTTTCCGCAAACTCATCCAGGTTGATAAACAAATCCATCGCCACGATCATACCGATCAGGACACCGAAGGCAATCATATACCCAATCAGAAATTGTTTCAGAACATATCGATCCAGTATCTTCATCAGCTTACCTTTATGTTTTGAGCAATCGGCGATACAGATAAACCGTCAGCAGAGTCAGGATCACCAGACCCAGCCACATGACCGTAATCCCCATCATCGCCGTCGTGGACGAATTCTTGGTAATTTGCTTGCCCGACATGATAAACACCACCAGAAGCCCTCCCGGCACCGCACTGGCCCCGAAAGCACTGAGCAAATGTCCGCCGCGATAATAGACTCCCAGGGCAATCCCCGTCAGAATCAGCGACACACACCCCAGCCCCATCACCAGCCGCGAATGCAGTTCCGCATCGATTTCATCGTTGACTTCCGCCAATTCAATCTGCAATTGCCGACCTTTATCCAGCAGCGATTTACTGGGCTTTTGCAGAATCGAGTTGCTGGTCCCAATCTCGGCAAGCAGGTCCAGGATCGGTTTTTCATCCAGTTTATCCTGCACCACCGCCGGGATTTCCACATTATTGATGAATTTCCGCAGGGCATATCCCTTGACACCATCCCCGCGATCCCATGAGGGATTTTCCAGGTCTAATTCCAGACGCGGAACAGTCTGATTGGTATCCAGCCGACAAAAGCCTCGCTGGCTTTCCCGGCTGATGTTCTGCTTGCTGACGCGATCAATTTCAGCCAATTGAATCGGAGCCGTCAATTCAAGAGTCAATTCCCTGTCCCCAATCACACAGCCGGCCGCCTTCAAAAAATAATCCCGAAAGCCATCGGCTTCCTGCAAAATAACCTGCGGACTCTGGCTGGTAAAGGTCTGATTGAAATATTGCCCCACCAGTTCAGTGGTAAACTGCCAATACACCTGCATCGCCATCTTGCGTATGGGACCATGTTTCATCTTGTCAACCCGGATACTCTTAAGCTTATCCAGCTTGTAAAACTTGATGTCATCCGCCAGCAGCGAGTCAAACTGCCGTTCAATGCTGGTATTGCCGATCTCAACGGATGAAAAATCATCCACGCGAACCGCGTCCAGGGCGATAATCCGCACCTTATTGAAATCCGAATGCGTTTCAATCTCGACCTTGGCCGCCCGCGCCAGCACCATACGCTGAATGTCCGCATCTTTGGTATCGAGAATAATCACCCCTTCCAGCACCTTCTGCTGGGGGTCGGCTTTTTCGGCATAGATTTTATACGTGGACTTGGGCAGGGTATAAAAGCCCTTGCGCTGCAGGTTGCGAAACAGAATCTGTTCGGCGTTGGCCTTAACGCTTTTTTCGCTGCGCTGAATAAAGGCCGGGGCCACATGGAAACTCAGAATCAGGTTGGCAATGGCCACCAGAATCGCCAGGCTCAGACCCGGATATACCAATGTCCACAGGCTGATACCGCTGGCCCGGCACGCATCCAGTTCCCGGTCAGCCGCAAACCGCCCATACACCATCGACGCCGCAAACAGCGCACTCATCGGCAGCACAAATGTCAGCGTAATCGGCATCAGGTACCCCAGCAGATGCAGAACCTCCTCGGGGCTGACGCCGTAATCCTGAATCGGTTTGAGCAGAAAACCCAAACTCAGAATCAGCGTCATCGCCACTGTCGCCAGGATAAAGGCCCGGAATAGTTCCTTGAAAATATAGCGGTGAAGCGTAAATATCATTTCTGTACCCAGATAACAGGATTTCAGAATCCAAAATGTAGATTAATGATAACGAATTATTTATTGTGGCACAAAAGAGGATTATTTCAATCAAATTCCCACCCCATGCCCTATTTTACCCCACCCAACGGCACACATGGCTCACTGCAATCCCTAAAAACGTCCCAAGAATATTGCCGCAGACGGCCAGAAGTAGTCCCACTGGGGCTAATTCCGGATGGTAAATCCCCGCAACTACCGGCGCCGAGGCCGGCCCGCCAATATTGGCCTGACTGGCCGTGGCAAGCAGGGCCATCGGGGCACGAAACAGCCGAGCCGCAAAAAGAAGACAAATCCCATGAATAACCAGCATGGTAGCTCCAACCGCTAGGAATACCGGTACGGATTTAACCAGTCCCAGATGTGTCTTGGCCCCAATCGAGGCTAATACCAGATAGAGCAACGCAAATCCAACCGTATTGGAACCGCGGGACTCCAGTTTTCGGGCCGGGGTAAAAGACAGAAACACGCCAATTCCTGTCGCCAATATCACCGCGTAAGCCGCCGGACTGAGCACATTCTCGATGGGGGGCAATTTCCCGCCGGCCTGTACCGCAACTCCGGCCCCCGCTATCGCAATCATCGCCATCCAGACCAGACTGCCGGCACTCAGCCCGCCCTTGCCGGATACACCGCCATTGCCCGCCCGAAGCGTCAGCTCTTTAATCAATCCGGTATTCGACCGATTCTGTCGGTCAAACCGCTCCTGCAAAACAGATACCGCAATCAGCATCCCCATCCACGTATAGGAAAACAGTGTATCGACAATCGTAATCACCCCCATCAGCGATTCGGGAATCTCCACCGCCTTGCCGACGGCAATCATATTGGCCGAGCCACCAATCCATGATGCACTCAAAGCACCAATGGCTTTCCACCCCTCCTCCGGCAGCCACGAACGAAACACCATCGCAGCCACAATCGCCCCCGCCATCACCCCGCAGGTCGCAGCCGCCATGACGCGCAGCGCCATCGGCCCCAGCCGCAAAATCCCGCGGACATCCGCCGACAACAGCAGCAGCACCAGCGCCGCCGGCAGTATCCATTTGCCAATCCAGACATACACCGGATTAGCCGGAGGCAGCAGACCCGCCGTTGTCACCAGCATCGGCAAAAAATAAATCCAGAACATCGAAGGCAGGTATTTGAAAAGCTTTTTGCCAATCGGCCGCTGCGCCAGGGTCAACACCACTCCCTCTATCAGCAGCAGCACCACCACGCAATACATTGGATGCGAAGTCATCGTTTCCCGCCGAGATGATAGACACAGCCATCCACCTCAATGTCGCCAAAGGCATCACGCCGCCGCAGAAAATGCACCGAATCCAAATCAATATACTCGAAGCCGCCGGTCCCCGCCGCAAAGTTTATCGCCGCCGACAACCCCACCATCGTCTCGGTCATACACCCCAGCATCAGCTTCAATCCCGCCTGCTTTGCCAGCCGGTAAATCTTCCGGGATTCGGCAATGCCGCTTTTGGCAATCTTGATATTAACCCCATCGGCCAGCCGCCGGTCAATGACCCGCTTGCAGTCGTCTTCACAGAACACCGTTTCGTCGGCGATAATCGGCACGGCGGCATGTTTAGTCAGCGTCTTTAATCCCGCATAATCATCCCGTACCAGCGGCTGCTCAAACAACTCCACCTCCAGCCCCGTCCGGCCAAGCCTGTTCAGCAAATCCAGTGCGGATTTGGCCGAAAAGCCCTGATTGCCGTCCAGACGCACAACGAACGGCTTGCCGGAGTCGTTTAAATAGCCATACACCGCCCGGCAGAAATCCAAATCCGTTTTGACCTTGCCGCTGACCTTGACTTTATACGTGGTAAATCCCGTGCGAATCGCCCGCAGAATCCACGGCTCAAGGGCCTTGATATCGGGCACAAACGGGATCGTAATATCGGTTTGAAGAGTATTGGTTTTGCCGCCCCAGAATTGTAATTCGCTCTTGCCCTGACTTGCCAGCCATGCCCGGAACAAAGCCGCCTCCAGCCCGGAAGCCGTCATGTGAAATCGTGGAAACTGCCTGCGTACCTGTCCGGCCAGGCTCGCCCACCGCTGAATGCTCTTGCCGCACATCATCGGCCTTGCTTCCGCCAGTACTCCAGTAATCGCCTCCGCCGTCTCATGCGGCAGGACAAAGCTCGTCGGCACTTCCCCCACACCCACCGAACCATCCTCGCAGCATAACGTCACAATCACGCTGGTCGCACAGGTCTTGGACCCCAGCGACGTCGCAAACGTCGTCCGCATCGGACGAACAACGGTTTTCCATGTGATATTTGTAATCGCAGCCATAGGATGAAATTCTACATCATCACTTGCAACTTGTCGAATATTTCAACCGCTGTTCTAAAAAAAAATACTTGTCCGCAACCCTTTGAGGCTTGATGTATATTCTGACCTACCCTTTGCGCAAGTCCTTACTGATGCGCACACTGCACCAGTCCTTGCCGCACATCGTGCAGTAATCCTGGTCGTGTCCGCCTTCGCCCAGCGAACTGTTGCGGCAGGCCTCCTCATACATATTTTTCGCCGAGATCGGATCAATCGACAACTCCAGATGCTTCTTCCAGTCGAGATTGGCCCGCGCGATACTCAATTGTTTATCCCGTGCGGCGGCATTGCCGAATCCGCGCGCCACATCCGCGGCATGAGCGGCGATCTTGGACGCCACCACCCCATACCGCACATCCTCAGCATCCGGCAACCCCAGATGCTCCCGCGGGGTCACATAGCACAAAAACGACGCCCCCCAGTACGCCGCCGCCGTCCCGCCGATGGCACTAGTGATATGGTCATAACCCGGCGCGATATCCGTCACCAGCGGCCCCAGCACATAAAACGGCGCGTTATGGCACAGCTTCTGCTGAATCTCCATATTATACTGAATCTGGTTGAACGGCACATGCCCCGGCCCTTCCACCATCACCTGCAATCCCTTATCCCACGCCCGCTGCGTTAATTCACCCAGCGTGTTAAGCTCGGCCAACTGCGCCGCATCCGTCGCATCCGCCCCGCAGCCCGGCCGCAATCCATCCCCCAGCGAAAAACACACATCGTACTGCTTCATAATCGCGCAGATATCGTCAAACAGCTCATACAGCGGATTCTGCTTGTTGTGATGCGTCATCCAGCGAGCCAGCAGCGCCCCGCCGCGACTGACAATCCCCATCACCCGCGGCTTAACCAGCTCCAGATGCTCCCGCAGCAGCCCCGCATGAATCGTAAAGAAATCCACGCCCTGCTGGGCCTGTTTTTCGATAATCTTCAAAATCGTATCATAATCAATCTCATCCACCGACCGCCCGACAATCACCTCATAAATCGGCACGGTCCCAAACGGCGCCGGGCAATCCGTCAGCAGCCGCCGGCGGATTTCATCCAGCCCAGAAAGCGATGCCCCGGTGCTTAGATCCATCATCGCATCCGCCCCCGCCTCCAGCGCCACCCGCATCTTCTCGATTTCATCATCCAGCGACGACCGCACCGACGACAGCCCGATATTGGCGTTAATCTTGGTCGAGACGCACCGCCCAATCGCGCAGGGCTTTAAGCCATGCTGCACATGAATCGTATTGGCCGGAATCACCGCCCGCCCCGCCGCCAGTTCCCCCCGCAGCATCGCCGCATCCACGCCCTCATTCTCAGCCGTCCGGACAACCAAATCCGTCAACTGCCCCTGCCGTGCCAACTCCAATTGTGTCGCCTGTACTTTTTTCATTCCGTGTCCCATCGCCTTATCGTCATCATTACGCATTCAATATCGCGTTCGTCATAGGTGCTCAAACCTTCGTGCCTGAGGTTTAAAGTAGCCCAAGCCTCCGTGCTTGGGGTTAAACACCCATGCCGAAGGCATTCCACACTTTTGCCTTATTTAATCGAGCCCAAAGGGCAAAAAAAAAGAATCGCCCCCTGTAACGGAAGCGATTCTCTTACTTTCACATAGTAATTATCCGCTTCCCTACGCAGGTACGCCTTTCGGCTTTCCTGATCAGGTTCTAAGGGTCTTTCTCAGATTTGGCCATTAGCGGTTACCTCGCCTTTCAGCCAAACCACCCCTGAGCGTTTAATGAGTATATACTTTTACGTTATCCGCGTCAAAATGTTTATCCTAAAAGCCTTTATTGCAGGCATTCCGGAGCCTGAATTATTTATTCTTCAAAACAGGCATCTCAGCCGGCTCGAAGCAAACGCCCTTGGTCCGGCTGATGACCCGATGACCTTTCTCCGTCACCAGCACATCATCTTCCAGCCGAACGCCAATCTTGCCGGAGACATACGACCCCGGCTCCACCGTAATAATCTGTCCGGCCTCGAAAACCTCCTTCTTGGCCGTGCCCGCAATACGGGGGTCTTCGTGCACCAGCAGGCCCAGCCCATGCCCTGTGCCATGCCCATACACCGCCACCTTCGCATCGGCCAGCACTTTCCGACATGCCGCATCCACATCCGCCAGACACACCCCCGGCTTAATCATATCAATGGCCGTCTGCTGAGCGGCCGCGACCGCATCATAGACTTTCCGATAATATGGAGTGGGTTTGCCGAAAACAAAGCACCGGGTAATGTCGCAGATGTACCCATCGTATTTGCAGCCGAAATCGATCAGAATCGTGTCGTTTGTCTTGAGTTTCCGCTGTCCCGGCTGATGATGGTTCCGCGAGGCATTCGGCCCAAAGCAGATAATCGTATCAAAACCCGGCACAGACCCCAGTATCTTCATATTGAATTCCAGCCCCGCACACAGTTCCGCCTCGGTCATCCCCGCCTTCAGCAGAGGCAGCGTCTGCCGCAGAGCCAGCCAGGCAATCCGCGACGCCTTTTCGATGGCTCGGACTTCGTCTTCGGTCTTGAGAATCCGCAGTTTTTCCACAAATCCCCGAACCGGCACGATTTTCCGCTTGATGGCCTTTTTCACCATGCCCAGCATCGAAATCGCACTGCTGTCTTCAATGGCCACCGCCCGAATGCCTTTGGTCTGCCCAATAAAGTCCGCAGCCGCCGTGGTCAGGCCGCCCTTCCGCTCAAACACCTTGCAGCCCACGCATTCCCCGCGGGCCTGCTCGGTATAGCGGCTGTCGGTAATCAGAATCGCCTTATCCGGCAGAATCAGCAGCCAACTGTCATGTCCGGTAAAACCGCTCAAATACCGCACATTTTCCACAGACATCACAATCATCGCCTGCACCTTGTTTTGTTTACACTGCTGGCGAACCGCATCGAGTCGTTTTTTGGCCGTCTTCTGATCCATAATTTTTTTCCCACATTAAACTGATTTGACTTAATATTTTCCGTTTCGTCGCGGCTAAGTACAGCAACTTCAACCACTTGCTTCTTTTGCTCGCGGAATACTCATACCCGTTGGGTATAAAAATTATTCATAGTCCGGCCCCCACACCGGCTTTTTATTATGTATGATTTACACGAAGGGAATCAAAAAAGAAATAAAAATTATTCCGCCTCAGATGGCAGCAAGGTTTTGAGGCAAGATTATTGAAAACTGAATACGGTCTCCTCCTCTCCTGTCTTTTCTGTGCATGGACGCTCTGACGGGGCTAATGTCCGCCGGGGGGTGGATGTTTGCCCCGTTCTTTTTTTGAACGGCACACAAAGACTTTTACGCAATTAAAAGCCTGTCCTGATAACCGTTAATCCGCCATATCATTTGTGTACAAAATCTTTTATTGACTCACTACCACATTAATCCCGCCGAATACATACCGCCCTGTTTGCTGCTTGCCCTCAATTGTCATCTTCACTGTGCCGTTGGCCGAAATGGCATTCATCACTGGCTTCTTTTCAAACCAGCAATACATCGTTATCCCGCGAGTTGTTTTGACCGCCCGCTCCAGCGTCGAACTCACTCTGCCCGGATAAAGCTTCATCTTGCCATCCAGTGCAGTCACTCCGGCTGGCAATTCAAACATCGCTACCAGATAGCGTGAAGTATCCGACCGGCGAATCGTACTGAGCACTATCTGCAATTTTCCCTGCAGCGGCGCCACCACCGTCACCTTCACTTCAGCAGGCTTAGATTCCACAATCCCATCCGACACAATCAGCGAAATGACATGTTCTCCAACCGGAAGCGTTACAGCCGGATTACACTCGGCCGCAATCACCTGCCCATCCAGCAACCATGAGTATGTCAACGTATCCCCATCCCGATCGGACGAACCCTCACCTTTTAACTCTACCTTTGCATCCCCCTGAGCCCCGGCAAACACAGTCTGATCCAATCCGGCATTAGCAACTGGTTTTGTTTCCCACGTCAATCGAGGATAGTCGATCCCTTCACGAATATACCACTCATCTTCGGTTCCATTAATTGTCTCCCCCACAAAATCCCATCCCGCATCGGTAAATGTCGAAAGGGCTTGCATTTGTGCTGTCGTTTTTCCTGTCCCACCTGTATTCACGATTGAATTGCTTGTCTGGATATCCCAAAAGCAGGAAGCCACCGCAGTGGTTTCATCAAAGCCGACGACACCTCCAACCATATCCATATAATCCCCCGTCATGCATCCGGCATTATAACAGCGGCAGACAGACTGTCCAGTGCCATATGAGTATCCTATAATCCCACCAGCCACAGGAAGTTGTGGAGAATGAACCGTTATACTGCACATATTATAACAATCGTTAATAAGTCCATCGCCCGCACCAACTAATCCACCTGCAACACAAATATCATAGATATTCGACATATACATTGTACCAGAACAATAACAATTTGCTATTTTACCTCTGCTTTGAATCCCTACTATTACTCCAGCAAACAAACATTGTGACACTGAGATATCAACATTTTCAAAACCCAGATTTTGGATCGTCGCATTTGATGTATAAGCAAAAAGCCCCATCGCCTCAATCATAGAAGAAGTGCTTATCGAATAAGTCATATTGATGATCTTGTGTCCATTGCCATCAAATGTACCCGAAAATGGCAATACTGAACTTCCAATGGCATTATGCTGCATCCCTTCACAGCCTGACATGTCAATATCCACAATCATTCTAAAATGTTTTTTCCAGTCAGCAGGAAATAATCCTATCTGATTCAGATCCTGGGGTGTAGCAATTAAATATGGTTCCTCAAGTGTGCCTTTCCCACCGGAATAAACTCCAAAACAGGAGGTTTCAATTAGATTTGGATAATTATGAGGCGGCATGTACCAAATACTGTCAAAATCCCATCCGGCATCTCTAAATGTAGAATCCGTCATCATTTCCATAGTAGTTTTACCTGCCCCCCCATAGCTGGTTACCAAACCACTGGTTTCCATATCCCAAAAGCAGGACACTACTGTCCCGACCGATTCCTTTCCAAGTAATCCCCCCTTATAAACACGGGGACCAGTCCCGGTCACTTTACCGACTGCATAACTTTTCTCTATCAACCCGGAAATCTCATTTTGTGAACCCACCAGCCCTCCGACATAAGCAGATGATGCGGAAACATTGGTAGTAGTACTGTGAACAGAACCAGTGCTGAAACAATCTGTAATCCTTCCATTGTATTGCATACCCACAAGCCCACCGGACCATGCATATGAGCTCTCCCCTCGAATATCCGAAGCAGAAATCACAGAACCTGTACTGTAACAAGATCGTATAACACCATCAGACTGAATTCCTGACAAGCCTCCAGCTCTGGATATGTATTGTGATACTGAAGTGACTGAACCTTTGCTATAACAATTATCGATACTGCCAGTGCATAACCCGATTAATCCCCCGGCACAAGAATCTGGATTTTGACTATAAACCGAAGAAGAAGCTCTTGCTGCAACTGAACTTGTGCTGTAACAATGAGTGATAATACCCAATTGTTGCCCTCCAACAAGACCACCAGCATAAGAGTGACAGAAAAATGAAGATGAAGAACTAAAACAAGAGCAGCTGACCGAACCTGTGGAAAAAGAATTTAAAATGATGCCCGAAAATTGACGTCCAACTAGACCTCCTGCGTATGATTCCGCTGTGTAAGTAGAAACACAGGAAGAACTGATTGAACCCGCAGAATAACATTGAGATATTGCTCCTCTAACCTGATATCCTACTAAACCCCCAATGCACGATCCTCCTGTTGAAATTGTGATCTTCTCTATTCCCAGATTCATTATCGTAGCATCTTCTGTAGCTCCAAATAGACCAGCACGACTAATATTAGCGGTTGTTGAATAAGTCAGGTTGCGAATAACATGTCCATTACCATCAAAAGAACCTCTAAACGGAACAGATTGGTCGCCGATAATTCTATACTGAGTCCCGGCATAGACAGACATATCAATATCCGCCATCAGGATAAAGCATTTCCTCCAATCGGCCAGATTGGCTCCGATGGTATTCATCTGTTCAGCAGTCCAAATTTGATACGGATCCTCCATCGTCCCGTTTCCGCCACCGTAAGTAGCCGCATGGGTATAGATAGACAGATTTAATAATATGCCGATGATCAATAGCAATACCGATTGCCGCATAACCCTCTCCCAATTTCGTACAAGCTCAATCTAAAGTTGAAGCTCCCTTTAAGCTCCAAAACAAGATAATAATTATACATTTCATTCTCCTTTTGTCAACCTTTAAATCCCCCATTTTGAAATCATTCACCAACAAACTCAGCCATACAGCCCAACATTCTGCGACCGAAATTTCCCCCAGCCACGCCTGATAAATTCGATTGTGTCAAAAACCGCCCCGGCCGGTTAAAGAATTCGTAACCCTTTGCCGAAAAATAAGTTATCGTCTCTATTCCGCATCGTGGGTAGCGTTTTTGATTGTCCAGTCTGTCCGGTTGGGTTAAAATGCCCGGAATTGCTCGGAAAAGATGGAACGATCCAGCCCGTAAGGTGGTCTTTAATTGTATCGTAAATCATTGATATCGTAACGTTTAACTCGGAAAACTTAGCTTTTTATGATTCCAATACGAACCAGTATCAGTCCGCGACAGACGCCGTATGCCAACTATCTGCTCATTGCCGCCAACGTCGTTATCTTCCTGCTGACCTTCTGGCCGCATGAAGTGTTCATGGATGGCCGGCGTATGCTGGAGCCTTTGCGCCCGGCTGCCCAGCAATTCATGCTTTCCCCCGACCGGCCCTACATCTGGCAGTTTGTCACTTACGCCTTCCTGCATGGCGGCTGGATGCACATTATCGGCAATATGTACTTCCTGTTCATGTTCGGCAACAACGTCAACGACCGGCTTGGCAATGTGGGGTATCTGTGCTTCTACTTTGCTGGGGCGGTGTTTTCCGGCATCGGCCATTCCCTGCTGCACACCAGCCCTGTGCTGGGAGCCAGCGGCGCCGTCGCGGCGGTCACCGGGGCCTATCTGGTCTTATTCCCAAATACGCTAATAACCGTATTCTTTATGTTCTTTTACTTCTGGGACACCTTCGAGATTCGCGCCCTGTATTTCATCGCCTTCAAGCTGATTTTTTGGGACAATATCTTCGAACCCAAATTCTCGTCCCAGGCCATCGCCTATGACGCCCATCTGGCGGGCTACTTCTTCGGCATGTTGGCGGTACTGGCTCTGCTGGGTGTCCGGCTCATCGACTCCGGCGGCGTGGATATGTGGTCAATGATTCGTCAGTGGAACCGCAGGCGGGTCTTCAAAGATGCCGTCTCAGATGGCTACGACCCGTTCAGCCCCCAGCTTCGCAAACCCGTCAATGCACAGGTCAAAACCGCTACCGAAGCCGAGGACAGCCCTGAAATCGACTATTATCGCGAACAAAT
>JBDKVE010000308.1:0-2542 GCA_039679345.1 Anaerohalosphaeraceae bacterium | reverse complement strand
CACTATTTCCAGGCCCGCGATGATTATGGCAAAAAATACGACACCAAATGGGATAAGCTCAATTTCTCGGCCTGTATTCAGCAGGGTGATTATCAGCATCGCGGAGAACAGGGAATGTTCGAAGCGGCCGGATTCAAGCTGTTTAACCTGATGGGCGTCGAAGCTCCCAAAACACACTGGGTGCAGTTCCGTATTATTGACCAAGCCGATGAAAACGGCTCCACCCAGTACACCGGCGACCTGTGGGGGCTTTATCTGGTTCTTGAGCAGATGGATGGCTATTATTTGGATGAACATGGTCTTCCCGACGGCAATCTATATAAAATTGAAAATTACGCCGGTTCCCTGAACAACCAGAGTGCCACGCAGCCGATCAATGGATCCGATTATACAACATTCAGTAGTTCTTGGTATAATAAAACAGAGTCATGGTGGCGGCAAAACGTAGACCTGGACCGTTATTACGGCTATCGCTGTGTTGTGGAAGGCATCCACCATGGTGATATCGGCTATGGCAAAAACTACTTTTTCTATCATAATCCGCTCACCGGAATCTGGACCATGTACCCCTGGGATTTAGATCTGACATGGGCCAACTCTATGTACGGCAATGGAGAAGAGCCATTCAAGAGTTATGGAGCGATCTTCAGTAATACTGCGATTAAACTGGAGTATCAGAATCGTCTGCGTGAATTCCATGACCTGCTTTACAACACCGACCAGTTGTATGCATTGCTTGACGAGCTGGCCGCAATCATCGACGCCCCGGACGGAAATTTGTCTATGGTCGATGTCGACAGGGCGATGTGGGATTATAATCCCGTTATGCTCAACAGTTCCATTGTCAATATCTCCAAGGCAGGCCAGGGACGTTTCTACCAGAAAGCTGGAACAAAGGATTTCCCCGGCATGGTTCAGATTATGAAGAATTACGTCACCGGCTACCGTGCCTTCAATACCTATGCCGAAGACTCGGCCATCCCCGCCACACCGGTCATTACCTATATCGGCCAGCCGGGTTATCCCGAAAACGACCTGCGATTTATAACCATGGCGTTCAGTGATCCGCAGGGCGCCGGGACATTTGCGGCAATCCAGTGGCGGATTGCAGAAGTACAGGACTATTCGTCTCTGACAGGCCGTCCGACCGAACCCCGCAAATACGAAATTGAACCGGTCTGGGAAAGTGACGAGCTGGCGACATTTGCCGATACGGTTCATATCCCCGCAGATGGCGTCAAGCCGGACCATATGTATCGTGTCCGCTGCAAAATGAAAGATACCTCCGGCCGATGGAGTCACTGGTCAGCGCCTGTCCAATTTGTCGCCGGTACCGCAACAAACGCCGACATCCTCACGTACTTACGCGTTACCGAACTGATGTACAATAACGGCGATGCCGATTTTATTGAATTGAAAAATACCGACTCGACCGTCCTGGATATCAGCGATGTCTCGATTACCAGCGGCGTGACATTCCATTTTGCCCAGAGTAATGTAATTGCTCTTGCCCCCGGCGATTTCGTGCTGGTCGTCAAAGACACGTCAGCATTCCGGCAGCAGTATGGCGCCGGTCTTGATGATAAAATCGCAGGTAGTGTTGCAGACGGCAATTTTTCGAATAGCGGGGAAACAATTAAAATTGAAGATACCTGGAATGGTACCATTGTCGAATTTGAATATAGTGATGGGCGGGGCTGGCCGCCGGCTGCGGATGGTGCAGGCCATTCATTGATTCCGCAGGACGATGCCCTCGCCGGTCAACGTCCTGGAACACTGGATTTCGGAGGCAATTGGCGTCCAAGCACCTACATCGGCGGCTCGCCCGGGTCCGATGATCCTGCTCCGATTGCAGGCATCCTCATCAATGAGGTTATGGCACATACCGACTATAATAATCCGGCCTACCCCGACCATGACAGTAATGACTGGATTGAGCTGTATAATGCCTCCGCTTCAAACATCGACTATGACAGTAATTGGTATTTAAGCGACGATTCTGACGATCTCAAGAAGTGGGCCCTGCCCGTCGGCACGCTTTCTGCGGGCAGCCATGTCAGCTTCGATGAAGTCACAGGTTTCCATAATCCCGTTTCAACCGGTTTTGGCCTGGATAAAGCCGGCGAGCAAATCTTCCTGTCTTATCTGCCCGGCACAGCTCAGGATCGCGTTGTCGATTGCATCCAATTTAAGGGCCAGGAAAACAACATCTCGCTGAGCCGATACCCTGACGGCCAAAGCTTCTGGTTTCACACGTCTCCTCCGACGCGTGAGGCCGCCAACAAGAGTCCCGTTGAACATCTTGTCATCAGTGAGATTATGTACCATTCCCCTGCGGGAGAACAGAATGACTACATCGAATTGTACAATCCGACTGCCACACAGGTCGAGCTGTGGACTCAAACGGGGGCATGGGCGGTAGAGGGCGGAATTGATTTTGTATTTCCACCTTCAACAACGCTTTCGGCCAAAGTCAGATTTGTTATGGTAGGATTTGATCCTGTCGTCGATACCGTTGCTCTTGAGGCCTTCAAGACAACCT
>JBDKVE010000307.1:0-26971 GCA_039679345.1 Anaerohalosphaeraceae bacterium | reverse complement strand
GGATTTAATAATTATGATTGGACATCTTCGTATTATTTGCTCAAAACGCGAAGGTGGCCAGGGGGTAGTTGACATCTTCGCATTATTCGCTCAAAAATGCGAAGGTGCCCAATATCCCGAAGATGGCCACCCCTTTACCCCGGGCCATCTTTGACAAAAGTCGTTCCGTTTTCACAATAAAGTCAAAGGGCAGGCACGGGGGCCAGCCCCTGCGAAACGTGGCACAGTCTGACGCAGTCAGGCTGTTGGGAAACCTATTTGAAGGAGTTAATCGATTGTGAGCTATTGTGTGCAGGTTGGGTAGAGTTTGCACGTCAGCCAGTCGGCGGCCAGACCTGATAAGTCGGGCGTATTGTATGTATCAAGCCAGTGCAGAGCGACAAGGGCAAAATCCAGCAAGTCAACCCGGCAGTCCGGCCGGCCATCGGGACCGGTCAGGTCGAAGGCCGAGGTCAAATCCAGGATGCAGACGCCTTTTGTCGAGATTGCATAGTAAACATCCGCCACGTCAGTATCGGTCATGGGATAATTATAAATCCGCAGGTCGTCCATAGCGGCCACCAGTGGCTGACTGCCATCGAGCGACGAGCCGATGTTTATCAGGGCACTTGTATTTTGCGGCAGGGTCCAGGGGCTTTCTGCGACACGAATGCCATCAGCATAAACTCTGCCGACCGTGCCGTCAAATACGGCGCAGATTTGATGCCATTGGTCATCGGCCCGGATGCCTCCCGACACATTGATATCGTCTTCGGTTGTGGAGGATTTCATCCATAAATCCTCGGCATTTCCGTTGGGATTCTGCCAGTTGACCCAGAAACTGAGGGTCATGGTGCGGGTTCCAAGCGTGGGGTCGAAGGCTTCCGTCTGTGCCCAGCCGTTTTGTGGGTTGATGAGGACCGCACCGCTGGACTTGCCATCTGCCCCGACCGTAAAGACCGGAAAACCGGTTGCCAAAGCATGATGGCCGCCAACCATATCCAGATACGTATTGGCCGAGAAATCCTCCAAATCCAGGGACCAGTGAGCCGTCATCCCGAGGACCTGGAGTTGGGCTGAATTGCTTTTTGTCTGAGCTTCGGCATTACTGATAATACAGTAATACATTCCGGAGTTTGCCATGGTTGCGGTACTTAAAATCAGGATTGTTGTATAGGTATCCGAACTGAAATCATAGGTGGTGGTCAGGGTAATATCCGGCTCGGAAGGCAGTATTTCAATATCGCCCAGTGAATCCGCCTTGAACCATCGGGCGGACGGAATCAGAGGACTCTGAAAAACCGCCGTCAGTTGGGCCGATTGCGGCTCTTTGGCAATAACATCGGCAGGGTGTGTCACAAATGTCGGGATATATGGATTGGAGGTAAACAGCATATCGTCGGGTTGGCGGGCAATTGAACTGATGCGGACTTCATCGATTAATCCTTCCAAATTCTCGCCGGGGTCGTTGCGGGCTTCATTGCCGATGGCAAAATCTGGCGCATAGGCCGGGTTGATGTCGCCGGACATTTGAAATGACGCCAGCTCAACGGCGGTCCCTGTCTCGGCATCGAGTTTGGTCCAGTAGAATTTCAGATTAGCGGCTGTGCCTTGCTGACCAGTATACGTGATCGCCACATGATACCACTTGCCGGCTTCATAGGCATGGTCGCCGGTGGTCGGTAGTGCGGCCAGAAACTGGTTGCCGCTGACGGACAGATTATTGAATTCGAGTTGGCCGGCCGTGGTGATTCGAAACTGCCAGCCGCGGCTGGAGTCCTCATCATCGCCGGAGATAATTTCCATGTGATTGGGAATCGCGGTGATTGCCACGAGGGGTTTGACCATCGCTTCAAAGGTGAACGCTCCGTCCGCGCCGGTAAAAAATGTGCTTACCAGCTTTTCGTCGCTGTAGGCAATGGCCGTGTTGCCGCCGGTAAAGGTATCCAGCGCCGTGTCGAAATTGTCAAAAGATGCGGCAGTGACTGTGGCATTGGACAGCGTTAGATTGAGGACATTGGAAGCAACCGCATCATTGGCGCTGCCGTCAAAATGATACAAATGGAGCGTGTACGTATCCACAGAATACGGTCCTGTGATGATGGCATAACCCGGGACGGTTATGATTCCGACAAGTAGTAGAATGATGTAGCTTATATTCTTCATAAATCGTCTTCCTGTTGCTTGTTATTATACCCTAATTTAACTGAAAATCCAATACCCGCAGCGGGGTCGATTGCCCGTTTGACGAAGGGGAGTCCTGCATGGCCACCGACAGAATCCCATCCTGAAAACGATAAGGGTCGGCCAGGGCTTCATTCAGGAAAGGCCCTTGTTCAATATGGATAATCCGCCAGTCGGCCCAGCGATTGGCTTGGGTTGCCGCCTGAATCACCAGGTCGCCGTCGTGAATATAAATACCGCTGTGGGTCAGGGTTGTGCTGCGCCATGATTGGTAAATAGCATAGGCGTCGCCATTGGAACGGATAAACAGTTTGGGCCGCTGGCCGACATAACTGTGAACATCGTTTGCATCAAACGGCAGTTCATTACGGGTCCAGTGCCCCTGAGTATCTCGCCAGTAATGATTATAACGCCGAGCACCCACCGGCCCGAATGTGCTGTAATTATACCCGGTATAACTTTCCGGCGTGCAGTGAAACATCAGGACATGCACACGTCCCTGTGCATCAATTGCCTGGGCCTGCTGATTCATGATGCCGTATTTCCGATCCAGAGGAATCACGGTGCCCCCCGGCGAATCCACTCGGATAAGTAATCCGGTTAAACTGTTTCCAATAACCTGCAAGCCCTCATTGATCCATCGGAATGAAAGCATGTTTTGCGGGATGGTGTTTCCGGCTCCGATTCGAAGTTCGGCAGGTCCGGGATTATTATACCACGTGCTGCCGCCGTCATCACTGTAAGCATACATAATGTCATGATTGGCACTTTCACGCCAGGTCCAGGTGATGTGAAGTTTCCCATCCGGCCCGTATTCAACCGGGCCATTCAAATAGGCATTTCTCACAGTGCTGGTACCCATGGAGTCGGTGTAGGAACCATATCGATTAATGACCTGGTGGATATTGCTCCACAATCCGGTGGCGGCCGTATAATCTGCCATGTACCAGTCGCCATTGCCGGAACCGCCGGCCCGATAACCAAACTGCAGGTCGCCGCCCGGGGTTTGCCAGAAGCGCGGATAGGTTACGCTGGAAATGGATTTGCCGGAAATCAGATAATTCTGTACAGGCCCAAAAAGGGATGCGTTCCAGACAATGGTCTCGGGATTGTCGGCCACATGTGTCTGGGATATGCGGTAATGAAGTGCGCTGCCGTGATGATCAAATGACAGATGAATGGTCCCATCGTTGGGGCAAATGCCGATACTGATGGTATTATGGGCATCGCCGGTCGTACTGATTGTATAATCAGTCAGTTCAGCGATCGCCCAGGTGCCTGCCGGGAGTTGCCGTCGAGCTACGCAGACATGCCTGGCTCCGTTATAATATGCCGCGTATTGCCAGCCCTGATGGGATATGAGCAAGTTCTGCTGGAATGACAGGCCGTTGATGGCATACCCGTAGGTGCCGCTGCTGAGGGTCATAGCCTGTGAATCTACGGTTGTGTCATGGATTTTCGTTACGGAGGGAAAGTCAGCCCCCAAAGCAGACCCTGTCAGCCAGCAACTTGTTATGATGCTGATGAGCCTGATTATGGTTGATAATTTAATAATTTGATTGCAATACATAGAACAATATCATTCCAGATGACGCAACAATTCTGTTTTTGATATATCGGCAATAAGCCGGTCAATTTTCATTCAAAATGCTGTTTCTTCCCCCAGCACTGAAATCGTAAAGTGTATCATGCAAAATCGAGTTAAAACTCTGTGAGAGATGCTCCTGCCAGAGCACCCCTCACAGATAAAATCAACTAAGACGAGCCGGATTAGGCCTGACGGCGTTTCAGCAGGCTCAATGCACCCAGTCCCAGCAGTGCCATGGTTGCCGGTTCCGGAATCGCTGTATTAAATGCAGTCAGTGCGACACCGTGGATACCAACCTCGTCGATCCAGCCTTCGAAGTTTTCATTGCCATAGCCGCTGTTGACACGCAATTCATTACCGACACAGAACCGTGTCATCGTGGCACCGTTGAGCGCAGTTACACTGTTCCAGGAGCCCGCCTGGGCAAGAGTGCCGCCTGCTTCAGTCCAGTACAGGGTTAACGTGCTGGTGGCTGCATCAAAGGTCACGGCCGTATGATACCATTGCCCCACAGTATAAGTGATGGCTGCATCGTAAGCCGCAACAGAGCCGGAAAGAGTCTGGAATCGAAGCGTTTTGTCGTCATTCTGAATCCGGAACTGGAAGCCGCGGCTGCTGGCCGTGCCTGAGTCACTTTCGCCGCTGATGATTTCCTGATGCGCGCCGGAATCGGCCAGCATGGGCCTGACCAAGGCTTCAAAACTGAAAGAGCCATTGGCACCGATAAAATTCGAAACAGCCGACAGATTGGTATAGCCTGTAGCGTCCGCGACGAGTTTCCCCGTGTTGGTTGCCTGATTATCAAAGGTGTTCGCTACTCCCATGGCTACCGATGCACCTTCGTAAGCAGCGAGATTAAATGTACCGGCCAAGTCCTTGCCCGTGCCATCGTCGAAGTTCCAATAATGCAGGGTGTTCGATGTCTGGACCACCGCCGCGGATGCCAGACCTGCCATGACACACAGCAGCATCAAAATACTCATCTTTTTCATCATTTATCCTCCACAAATAGAAGCGTGTTAATACCCGGTGCGAATCCCGATGACCCGCTCCGGAATACATAATTTCTTCGTTTATCTCATATCCTCTCACTGATTCTCATGCAGTTTCCGTGTTTATTTCAAACCCAGCATGGGTTCGGCGAACAGCGTCCAGTCCCCGTTGTTGGTATTATCGCTTCCCTGTGTTGCAGCCAGCGTTAAAAATCTGGCGCCGGAAGGGATACGGACCCGAATCGTCTGAGCCGGGTCGGTCGGGATGGCGTCGATGCGTTCATAACAGGGTTGTCCATCCACCAGCACGTAGAAATTGGCCTTGGGTGAATCACTGAACGCTTTCTTATCCATCAGATGCCGATAGTCATTGTAGGTTTCCGAAATGCCGCACAGGGCGGTAAATTCAGTCACATCGGTCTTGTAATAGGCCCGGATCGCCTCTAAATCGAATGTGATGCCCTGATTGGCGGCTAAATAGATTGCAGGCTGGCCGGGAACACCGTATTCAACCCCATCAAGCCGCAGATTGTGTCGGGGTATCTGGGCGGAAATACTGACTTTGTGCCAGGCCCCATTCAAAACGCCCATCCAGTATCGCCCATTGGTCGGCTCAAAATCAAACGTTAAATCCTGCGAGGATATTTGAGTGGAACCATTGGGGATAAAAACCCCATCGATAAATGTACTGGAATCGACGGGGATATAGTTTTTTGGACCCTGGGCCGAACTCACTGTATCCAGAATTTCAATAGTGCCGAGGTAGTTAATACCTGAATCCAGTTGCCCTGTGCCGGTGCCGTTTCCGCCGCCGACCATATCGGCCAGACTCAATTGTTTGCTTCGAAGAATCATCTGACGCGAAGAGTCGATTTGTTGTATGAATGAATTGGTTTTGAGGGCGATGGTCTGGATTTCAGATTGCTGATTGACCCGCCGGGCCAACCCTTCCTCGACCATCTGAGAACTGGTTATCATGCCGTGCTGCAGGGTAATCAGGCTAGTTTTCCCTGTGAATACATGAAGTTCTGTGGTGTCGTCCAGATCTGAAAACACCCCGAATTCGGTTCCGAGGTCAATGATTTTGGTAGTGGGGGTATTGACGGAGAACCCCACGCCCTGACTGGATACCTTGGCATAAAGACGCCCGTATTTCATCTTCAACTCGGAAACGGAGTCAAATGAAAACTCCATCGGGCCTTCCAGCAGCAATTCCACGTCTTTGTCGGTCATGATTTTGGCCGATCCCTTGAGCAGGTGTATGGGGGCTGACGTGGTAAGCCGTCGGCCGTCCTTGAGATGGGTATCGGCGGACCACTGGGCTTCCATGGAATCAGCAAGAGTGGCTACTTCCATCGGGATACGGGGATTCAGGAGGACATACACAATCATCAGAACCATGGCCGCAAGGGATACAATTGCTGTAACCAGAGACGTTTTATTGATTTTGTAAACCACTTTTTCAATCGCGGTATTCTGTGGAAAATAAACCTCGGGCGTCCTGGGTGGGAGTTTTATCTCAAGTGAAGGAGCCTCTTTTTCCGCCTCGGCCATGCTGAACAGCAGGGCGTCCAGTTGTTTGCTGGACGGAGCCGGGGACTTCGAATTCAGGGAAATCTTGCCCGGCGTGGCTAAATTGGAGTATAAAAGGATGATATCATTGTAAAGATGTACTGCATCTGGGGAAGTTTCGAGCAATTGAACCAGAGCTTTATTTTCCTCTGGGGTCAAAGTCCCTTCCAGTTTCCGCAAAATCCATTCGCAAAGCTGGCTATGCTGCGGATTGAAAGTCATAGATTTGCCTCCCGTAATTTCATCGAGCGTTTCATACAGTCCAGCAAGGCAAGATGGATACGGGCCATTCTTTTGTACAGGGCATTTGCCGTATTGCCCAGAATCTCGGCAATCTGATTGATATTAAGTCCCTTGTTGTATTTATCCTGCAGCAGTTGACGCTGTTCCGCAGGCAGTTTTTCGAGGCAGTTTTGCAGGATATGAAACTGCTCATCAAGGCCGTGTTCCCGCTGGTCCAGGTCTTTTTCAATGGCTTCCAGAAGGTTATGGGTCAGAAAGGCGGGGTCTTTTTTGTTGCGGTCAAAGAACTGCAGGATTTTATAACGGGATACCGACCGAGCCCAGGCCACAAAGTTGGTTCCGGGTTTATACTGGTCAAAATGATTCCAGAGGAATAAAACCGTTTCCTGCATTAAATCATCGGCATTGTGTACATCACACACCACGGCCAGGATATAAGCATATATGGCCTTGTGGTTGGACATAAACAACGACAAAAATTCGGCTCGGTTTTTATTGTTTGTATCCATACAGTTCCGTTAAGGTTATTCTACCATTTATTAATCCGAAAAAAGCCTTAAATTAGCCATTTGATTTTATATAAAAACAAAAAAATATAAAGCTTGTCCAGAAATACAACTTATTATCGTGCATTGTGGAGATGGAATAGATTGTAAATTGCCGGAAAATCTTAAAATGTATATTTCTGAAAAAATAAAGGTAAATCTCTACTGATTTAGCCTATTATTAATATAAATTTGGTATTTCGACATGTTCAGAACAGCAATTTCGCTGTTATAATGTCCTGCTCGGACAGATTTATACATGTATCCCGCTTCCGTTGGTGCGAAATGTAACGGTTCCAGGCGATGCTTTAAGGATCGAGTTGGACATATTATCTGCAGGCCCAATGGAGTCGCTGTTGTCAGAATAAGGAGATTTTTATGACAATGTCACGCTGTAAACCATCTATGGTGGCTTTCACCAGTATTCTTGCATTATCGACCTTATTTGGCGGATATTCTGCGGCGGCCGAATCTGCTCCCCGGCCGGGCAGGCCTGCCCCCAAACCCCTTTTCCGTGACCCGGTTTATGATGGCGCTGCCGACCCGGTACTTTGCTGGAATCAGCAGGAAAACAAGTGGTTTATGCTGTACACCAACCGCCGGGCCAATGTACCGAACACGCCGGGAGTGTCGTGGGTGCATGGGACGCCGATAGGCATTGCCGAATCCGTTGATGGCGGGGCGACCTGGACGTATCGAGGTAAGGCGGATATTGCATACGGCCAGGGGGAGTTCAGTTATTGGGCGCCGGAGGTGATTGAACATGAGGGGGTGTATCACATGTACCTGACGTTTGTGCCGGGGATGCACACCGACTGGTCGGGAACACGCCAGATTATTCACCTGACCAGTGGCGATTTGCTGAAATGGAAATACGAATCCACGCTTGCCTTGTCGTCGGATCGGGTTATTGATACCTGTGTGTCTCGGATGCCCGATGGGAGCTGGCGAATGTGGTACAACAACGAAAAGGACAGAAAGTCAATTTATTACGCCGACAGCAAAGATTTGTATCATTGGGAAGATCGCGGCAAAGCCATTGGCGACCAGCCGGGCGAAGGCCCCAAGGTCTTTCGATGGAAAGACAAGACCTGGATGGTGGTGGATGTATGGAATGGGCTGGGGCTTTATATGTCTGAGGAGGGTAACACCTGGACGCGTCAGAAAGGTAATCTCCTGGAAAAACCCGGGCAGGGGACTGACGACCAGGTCAAGGGCGGACATCCCGATGTGGTGGTCAGCGGTGAGCGTGCCTATGTATTTTACTTTACCCATCCCGGACGGAAGGGAACGGATGCGAATAAAGATGCGCATGAACAGCGGCGCAGTTCCATCCAGGTTGCTGAGTTGAAGTATCAGGACGGGATTGTGACCTGTGATCGCGATGCGGTAACGTATATCGACTTAAAGCCCCCGATTGAGCCGCAGGAAAAGACAGCGTCAGCGCCCGCAGGAAAAGAATATAATGCCTGTGAGTATGGGGCAAAAGCCGACGGGAAGACTGTTTGTACGGAAGCGATTCAGCGGGCGATTGATGTCTGTTACTTCTTTGGCGGGGGAACGGTTGTATTTTCGCCGGGGACTTATTTGTCCGGCTCAATATTCCTGCGGGACAAGGTTAATCTCCGTGTGGATGAAGGCGTTACGATTCAAGGCGTTCAGGATGACGCTGCGTATCCGCTGGTTTTTACCCGTGTGGCGGGGATCGAGATGTACTGGCCTGCGGCACTGATTAATGCCCATTATCTCAAGGATGTTAAGATCTATGGCAAGGGAGTCATTACGGGTTCCGGCAAGATGTGGTGGGATCGGTACTGGGCGATGAATAAGGAATACAGTGACAAAGGGCTTCGCTGGATTGTGGATTACGACTGCAGGCGCCCGCGGCTGGTGCTGATTTATAAATCGTCGAATGTGTCGGTGGAGGAATTAACGCTCAAAGAGCCGGGATTCTGGACGATTCATCTTTGTTTCAGTGACCATGTGGTGGTGGATGGCGTGACGATTAAGGCCAATCGGGATGACCAGTTCGGCCCCAGTTCCGACGGCATTGATATCGATTCGTCCAATGATATTCTGGTGCAGAATTGCGACATCGACTGCAATGATGATAATTTCTGCCTGAAGGCCGGACGGGATGCCGACGGCCTGCGGGTCAACCGTCCTACGGAAAATGTTATCATCCGGGATTGTATCGCCCGCAGAGGACATGGTCTGATTACCTTCGGCAGTGAGACTTCCGGCGGCATTCGCAATGTGGAGGTGTATCGGCTCAAGGCCTATGGGACCGGGTCGGGGATTCGTTTCAAGTCCACCCAGGGCCGCGGCGGGACGGTTCAGGATATCCAGATTCATGATATCGCCATGCAGAAAGTGGAAAAGACGATTGACTTAAATTATGACTGGTATCCGGCCTATAATACGGTGCCGGAAGAAGTCCGTTAACAGATTGAAGCCGAAGGCAAGCCGCAGCCGCTGAACAGGATGGTGCTGATGCGACAGGTGGGACAGGAAGAGGGCACGCCGTATATTCATGATATTTCCATCAAAAATATCGAATCCATCGATTCCGAGATGGCCTTTGCGGTGGCCGGGCGGAAAAATCAGCGTGCCGGACGGTTTATCTTTGATAATATCCTGATCAAAGCCGCAACCGCCGGCACTATCAGTAATGCCGAGGATTGGACGTTTACCAATGTCAGGATCGAAACTAAAGACGGCACCAAATGGGAGTGGAAAAACTGCAAAAACCTTCAGGGATTAGAATAAGGATAGCACAATGAAAAATGATGTTTACCAGGGAGTTCGACATTGTCGATTCACCAGGCAATATGGTGTTGGATTAATTATCTTATTACTGGTTGCCAGTTCGTGTACTCATACCGTAGCGCAATCAGATGTTCAGGGCTGGCCGGAAGTATCCAGACAGATGCGTCCCTGGGCCTACTGGTGGTGGATGGGCAGTGCAGTGGATAAGGACAATATCACCTCCCAGCTTCAGGAATACCAGAAGGCCGGGATGGGTGGCGTGCATATTATCCCGATTTACGGTGCCAAAGGGTACGAAGATCGATATATCGAGTATCTCAGTCCGCAATGGATGGAGATGCTGGACTATACGGTTACCGAAGCCGACCGGCTGGGCATGGGTGTGGATATGACGCTGGGTACCGGCTGGTGTTTCGGTGGGCCGATGATTCCCGATACTCTGGCCAATGCCAGCGTCAAGTACAAGGTTGAAAAAGTGACAGGTCCGGCCGATGTCCAGCATAAGGTCAATCCAGCGGTTCAGACCCTCATGGCGTATGGACCGAATGGGCAGATTCTGGAATTGACGGATAAAATTGCGAATGGAGAGGTTAAATGGACTGCCCCGGAAGGGGATTGGCAGATTTATGAACTGTGGCAGCAGCCCTCGGGACGCATGGTGAAACGTGCGGCACCGGGCGGACAGGGGCACATGCTCAATCCCTTCTCACGGGAGGCGACGGAAACATTTCTGAAAGAATTTGACAAGGCATTCCGTGATTATAAAGGGCGTATGCCCAGAGCGATCTATCATGACTCCTATGAATATGTGTGCAACTGGTCACCTGACCTGCTCAGTGAGTTTCAAAAACGCAGGGGGTACCGACTGCAGGACTATCTGCCGGCGTTGCTGGATAAAAATGCCGATCCGCAGCTTGCATTGCGGGTCAAGGCCGATTACCGCTGGACGATTTCCGAGATGATGATGGACAATTTCACGCAGACCTGGGTCCAATGGGCCAAATCCAAAGGCTGCCTGACGCGGAATGAGGCTCATGGCTCTCCGGCCAATCTGCTCGATTTGTATGCCGCCTCCGACAGTCCCGAAACGGAATTCTTCCGGTTTGACCGCAATCCCCTGATTGCCAAATTTTCATCTTCGGCGGCTCATACGGCCGGGCGTCAATTCACATCTTGCGAGACGGGAACCTGGCTGCAGGAACATTTTCAGGTGACATTGGGGCATTTAAAGCCGTTTATTGACGGCCTTTTTGTCAGCGGAGTCAATCATGTCTTTTATCATGGAACATGCTATTCTCCAAAAGAGGCTCCCTGGCCTGGCTGGGTGTTTTATGCCTCCACCCAGATGAATCCCCGCAATTCAATCTGGAAGGATGTCCTGGCGCTGAATACCTATCTGGCACGATGTCAGTCGGTTCTGCAGGCGGGCAAACCTGACCAGGATATCCTGCTCTACTGGCCGATTTGCGATTTATGGTCGGATGCCAACGGCATGAATCAGGATTTGGGCGTTCACGACAAAGGCTGGCTGCGCAATCAGCCCATCGGGACAGTTGCCTCGACCTTATGGAAAAAAGGCTATGCGTTTGATTATGTATCCGACCGGCAATTATCGCAGGCCAAAGCCGGCTCTTCAGGTGTGAGTCTTCCCGGAGGTACCTATCGGGCGATTATTGTGCCGCCGGTGTCCTATATTCCGCTGCAAACCCTGCAAACACTCTATCGCCTTGCTGAAGAAGGGGCCTCGGTTTTATTCGTTGAAAAGCTGCCGTCCGATGTTTTTGGATTGAGCGATTTAGAAAAACAGCGTGAAACAATGCAGAAGCTGCTGAATTTAATCACATGGGATGCATCCGCCAAATCCGGCCAGACGGCACCGGTGGGCAAGGGGCGATTTCTTGTGGATGCGAATCCGGATGCGATGCTTCAAGCCGCGAGAGTACGTCGGGAATCAATGGTGGATCATCCGGGGATTGTTTATATTCGGCGTGCGGATGATGCCGGGACCTGGTATTTCATTGCCAATCATGATGAACAATTTATCCATAATCCCGCCACGCCGTATCTGAATGGCTGGGTGAAACTGGCGGTTTCGGCCGAGTCGGTTGTGATGATGGATCCCATGACGGGAAAATCCGGGCTTGCGGCATCCAGAAAAGCAACCGACGGACAGACCGAGGTATATTTGCAGCTTGAGCCGGGCCAATCGATTATTCTTCGTGCCTTAAAGTCGGCAGCGGCATTAATTGCCAAATGGGACTATTATCAAACCGCCGGCCAACCGATTGCGCTGGAAGGCCTCTGGAAGGTTCGGTTTACGGACGGCGGACCTGAACGCCCGGCATCCTTTGAAACCCAGTCGCTGGCATCCTGGACGGTTCTGGGGGATGACAATGCACGCCGATTTGCCGGCACCGCCCGATATTCGCTGGTGTTTGACAAACCCGACATTGAGTCCGAAGCCTGGACTCTTGATCTTGGGCATGTAGCCGACAGCGCTGTGGTTTTCTTAAATGGTCAGAATCTGGGGACGGCCTTTACCACGCCGTTTCAAATCCGGATCGCATCATCGCAGCTCAAAGCATCCGGTAATTTGCTGGAAATCGATGTGACCAATGTGGCGGCCAATCGTATCCGCGATATGGATATCAACAAGGTCTTATGGAAAAACTTCCACGACACCAACTTTGTCAATATCGACTATAAGCCGTTCGATGCATCCAACTGGCCGATACGGGATGCGGGTCTGTTAGGCCCGGTCCAATTGATTCCGCAGGCAAGGATTCAACTGGATAAGTCCGGCCCCGAACAGGTCAATACCCTGCCCACATTGTGGATCATCGGGGATTCGACGGTCAAAAACAACACGCGAGGGTTGCAGGGATGGGGGGATCCGATTGCGGCCTATTTTGATGCGACGAAAATCAACGTCAAAAACCGTGCCCTCGGCGGCCGCAGCAGCCGGACTTTTCAGACCGAGGGCCTCTGGGACAAAGTGCTTTCCGAGATGAAATCGGGGGATTTTGTCCTGATTCAGTTTGGCCATAACGATAATGGTCCTCTGAATACCGGCCGGGCCCGTGCCTCGCTTCATAATAACAGCGACGACACCCAGGAAGTGGTCATGGAATCCACCGGCAAAACCGAAATTGTGCATTCTTACGGCTGGTATCTTCGCAAATATATCGCCGATGCCAAAGCCAAAGGTGCCACTCCGATTATCCTGTCGCTGGTGCCTCGCAATATGTGGAGCGAAGACGGCAAGACAGTCAATCGTGCGACCAGCGATTATACCCTGTGGGCTTCGCAGGCGGCCAGGCAGGGCGGGGTGGATTTTGTGGATTTAAATAATATTATCGCTGACCACTATGAAGTTTTGGGACAGGATAAAGTGAAGACCGAGTTATTCCTCGAGGATCATACCCATACCACCTCGGCGGGAGCGAAATTAAATGCAGAATCCGTAGTCGAGGGGCTGCGACGGCTTGCGCAGTGTAAATTATGTGATTATCTGCTTTAGGATATCTGCGTAGCATGGCAGAAATTGCGATACGTATGTCCATGAAATAAAAAAGGCGGACAGCCTGTGCTGCCCGCCTTGAATGATAAGTGTTTTTATTACTGGCAGTCGGTAACCGGGTAGAATCCGCAATCAAGCCAGTAACCGGCCAGATATGCGAAATCTTCCAGCATGACCTGGCAATCGCTGTTGAAATCATATGTTGGGCGATTGCGGCAATACGTTCCGACGACGCCGGAATAGAGGTCGGCGACCTGATCGGCGGTAATACCGTAGTTGTAGATACGCATGTCATCCATCATGCCGGCGTAGAGGGAATCCGAAGTCCAGTTGCTTTCACCAATGTAGTTAATGGTGCGTGTCACGACTCCCGGCAGACCGACGGTTCCGGTTTGAATGGGAAGGCCGTTTTTGTAAAGGGTCACTTCGCCGGTTTCAGTCATAGAGACGACAAACATCTGCCATTCATTTTGGGTAAAGGCATTTTCCGCGTCCACAAAGCCTTCATCGGTATCGAATCTGAGGGTATTAGTAGTTCCATTTCGGGTAAACAGGATGTTTACTCCACCTGCACCATTTCCAAAATCAATGAAGCGTCCCCAGTTGGTGGCGACAGAAGGATTGGACCAAACGGTGACGGTCATGCCTGCCGAGAAATCGCTGAAACCATCCGGCAGATCAATATAGTCATCAACACCGTCAAAAATAATGGCCTGTCCGACTTTGCCAATGGTTTCAAAAACCGGTGTTCCTGTCAATGTGCCGTTATAAATACCGGCAACATCGAGAGCGTCGCCTTCAAACTGCCACTGAGCGATCAAACGCTTGATAATTAGTTTAGCTGACGCACTGTTGGTTGTTCCGCCGGTGTTTCCGAATGCACAATAGTATTGCCCGTCATTGGCAGTGGCCAGATTGCTGAGGGTCAGTGTGGAGGTATAAACATCATTGATACTGTCGTAAGTCTGGCTGATCATCACATTTGCTCCAGGCACTAATTCGGTTGCCGGTTCGCCGGCTTTATACCATTTGTTGGAAACAATGGCTGATGTGCTGGTGAAACTTGACGTATAGACTGCTGACTCGCCTGGGAATGCGGAAACGTCCGTCGGATTTGCCACGATCTCCGGGGCAGCACTGGTAGTGAATGACCAGAGCGGCCCTGGGATTAATCCGGAGTTGGGATCTGTACAATCCACTCTCCAGTAATAAGTGTTGGGTGCCGACAGTGCAAAGGGAATAGTGACTTTGGTTTCGAGGGTATTGTCGGCAATCAATGTCAGAGTATTGGGATCGAGGCCGAGATAAACGTCACTGGTAATATCCGGCTGCGAAGGATCATTGGGGTCCGGATTACGCCATGACAGTTCGGTCCAATACGATGGAACCGTAGCACCATCGGTTGGATCGGGCAGATAAGCCGTGGTAATCGGTGTGTATTCAAGAACCAGCCGCGGACGCCATGTTTCCGTGGCATGTTCTTTTGTGCATACACCATAGCCGCCATTGTTGTTGGAGTCATCACAGGCCAGAATGAATGTAGCCAATCCGCTGTCATAGGCACGAGCCTGGAGGAAATCAACGATTGCCTGTCCGGACAGTGTGATCGTCCATGCTCCAGGATCCCAATAGTTCGTACCGGTTTTCACTAGGCTTTCGGTGACAGCAACGCCGTCATCCTGATCCAGATTGGCGAGTCTTCCGGTAGTCAGATTCATCGGAACCGTACCCGTCCATTCAGCTCCGGCGGGATTGGTTCCGGTTTCAGACAGGGTGGTTTCATCCCAATCCTGCGGGGTATTGCCAGCAACGTTGTTTAGTCCATGCAAAGCCACGCGTCCGGTGACGATGTTGCCGTTGGCGGATCCGGTACCGCTATTGATCAGGATTAATTGTGCACCGGTGATCTTGATCGCACCAAGACTTTTCAGATCAAACCGCATATAGGAACCAAAATCATAGGTACCCCCGCGAACGTCCATAAAATCAAGGGCGCCGCGGACGGTGGCATCACGCAGATAAGTATCAGCGTGGGTGCCCAGAGTGATGGAGTCCGCCTGAATCATCGTCCCCAGCATCATCAGTATAAGTGTCGTCAATACTAATATATTTTTCATAATTTAATCCTCCAGAATTATTTATTATTACTTGTAGTACCCACGGGCGACAACTTTGTCGCTCAAATTGAAGCATTTTCCTGTTGACTTAAGGACACGCTGTTTCAGGATATAATCCGCAGCCCATCCAATTGGCAGCCAGCGCCGCGAAGTCTCCCAGTTCGATCCGGCAGTTATTGTTGACATCCAGGTCAAACTCAGCACTGCCATAGGCCAACACGCAGAAATCTCGACTGAGCACCTGGTTGTAAAGGTCTGCGATGGCCACGGGGTCTTTGGAATAATTAAAAATCTGGATGTCGTCCATGATTCCATTAAAGAGCTGTCCGCCGCCGGCGCTGGCTCCCAGCCACAAAGTGGCGGCGGTGTCGGTTCCGAGACTGAACGAACCGGCTGTGGTCAAGAAGTATACGTTGCCGTCCACGACCCGATAAACGGTTGCCGTGGTACCATTAAACGTCAGGGCGATGAATTCCCACTCGCCTACAACCGGACTTCCATTGGCGATAGTGGAACCTCCGCTGCGGATGATGCCGACTGTGTTTTCGGTGCTGATACCGAACTGCCACATCATATCATCGGCGGCCCAGCTATCCATCTTACTTAGGAGGTTCTGATAGGAACTGTTGGAGCCGTTCCATTTGATCCACATAGAGACAGTAAACGCATTAGAGTAATTACTCGGATTCCATGTACCTGCAGATGCAAAACCCTGGGCGTCCATGCTGACGCCTTCGCTGCCGACAATGACGCCGGCGTCAAAGACCGGCGACGCTCCATTCGGGTCGGCTGGATGACCTTCTCCGCTGATATCCTGATAAAGGCTGTTAGAAAAGTCTGCCGCATTCAGTGTCCAGTGTGCAACTTGCCGATGTACGACTAAAAGAGCGGTATTGGAATAAACCGCATTGGTTTCTCCGCTTTTATTCACGACTTTGCAGTAATAGTAGCCTTCATCGGTTCTAGTAGTGACCAGTGACAGGGTGGCGGAATCGGTTCCGACTTGAGTATCGTCAGTCAGAGTATTGTTTGCATTATCAGCACTGCGATACCATGTGTAATGGGGTTCGCTGTAGCTTTCAACTATTACAGCGAAATCTGCCGTCTGGCCCTGAGCTACGGTTTGAGGCTGCGGGTGAGTGGTAATCAGAGGTACACCGGTCACATTAAATCGCCATATGGCGCCGGTACCCAGATAAGGAATTCCGCTGCTGGAATCGTAACTGTCAACGATCCAGTAATACATTGTTTCAGTCAGGGGTCGCATGGCTTCAGGGATCGTGATGCTGGTTAAGGGTGTATTGTCGGCGATCTGAGTAAGACCATAATCGGATAAGGCCATATTAGGTTCACTGGTGCCTAAATAGACATCACAGGTGATCGTGCCGCTGGGATGATTTGGTTCTGCGTCTGTCCAGCTTAATGTTGTTAGCGACGCCAGTACATCGGAATCCGCTGCAGGAATGGGATTAATTGCACAGCGGGCATTGGGGAAGGTCAGCGTTGGTGGCGGAATAGATCCTTCTTTGTTGGCAACATACCAGCTTTGCGAACTGTCACTCGTACTGGTGTAGAGAAGTAGGGTTAAAAGGCCGTTTTTATCGTTTTTGACAAAATTGGGATCAATCGCTCCGGTGTTGAGCGATGCTGCTGCGGCAATCGGCATGGTTCCCATCAGAGTCCATTTAGTTGTATCCATGGTGATGTAATTTAATTGATAACCTGTATCACCTTCATGAAGAACGCCGGGTGCGGTGTTATAGCAAATTGTTGCCTCATTCCAATTATCCAGGCTGTCATCCGTCAGAGCCCAAAGATTTAGAGTTCGCCCCCTGTTAGCTGTCGATGTGGTTGTAAACGACAGCGTAGCCCCGCTCAGATCTCCACCGACATTACGAACGTCGTAGCGAACAATCATCGCTTTGGCGCGAGTTCCCTCGTACCGGCGAATCGGGGTATTCCCTGAGTTTAGAACCACGTTTGGTCCTTGGTTTCCGTCATTTGAGATGCCGCCATCTGCTCCACTGCCGGTGGCCGTGGTGACAATCAATTGTGCCATGGACACCGTGGATAGCGACAAGACGACTGTTATCGCTAACATCAACCATTTCTTCTTCATAACAAATCCTCCACAATAAAGTTTAATGGTATTCCTTAGTTTTGGCTCTAAGGCTTTTTTATTTCAATTTTAACACCGGCCGGCCGAACAAAACCCAGTCGCAGCCGATGGAAGATCGCTGATAGTCTGGGTTATCGTCCGAATTTTCGCCTTCTGTGGCGATCAGGGTTAAAAAGCCGTCCTGGTTACGAATATCAATTTTCAATGCCTCCTGAAGTCCTTTTTCCGTAACGCCTTTTTTGCAGTACTGCACTTGCCCGTCGATCAGCACCCAGATATCTACATTGAATGTCCCCGGCGCGGTGTTGCAGACACCCACTTCGGAAACAAACTGATCGATTGTTGCTCCGGGCAGACGACTGCGAAAGGCGTTCAAGTCAAAGGTAATACCCAAATTGGCATGGAGAAAAAGGCTTGGATTGTCCGGCAGGCTGTAATTGATGTCGTCTAAAAACAGTGTTAAATCCTTGAATTCACTTGGCGTATTTAATACCGGAGCATAAAAAGCGCCATGCGTTGGAGGACATTCCTTAAAAATATGGCCGGCTGTGCTGACAATTTGTTCCGTGGTCCCATCCGGAACAAAAACACCATTCACAAAGGTATTGGATGGGACTAAGGTAAAGCGGTTGCTGGTTTTCCGGCACAGGCGATTGATGGATTCAAATTGCCCGGTGATCGGATTAATGCCGATATCCGGCTTGCCCGCCTCGAATCCGTTGCCGCCGCCAACCACATCGGCCAGGCTGATTTCATTTTGTCCCCGCCATATCAGATTGGTTTTGGAATCGATGGCCTTGACAAAAACACGATTATTCAGTTCGATCCGGCTGGCCGCGGAATGGTTCGCCGCATAGGCCTGACCGGCCGGAACATCAACCGTCGTTTTGGCGGCATTTTTGCTGCCTGTAATGAACAGGGTTTTCCCACGAAAAACATGAACTTCGGAGTTGCCATGCATCTCAGCCAGTACGCCGAATTCTGTCCCGAGATCAATGACGCGCGAGTTTTTGGTCTGGATGGTAAAGCCATTACCGGTGATTCCGACCGTGGAATACAGTTTCCCATAGTTCATGGCGATTTCAGCGGAATTAGTAAAGCGGAACTCCGCCGGGCCTTCCAGTAAAATCTTGACGCCGTGGTCGGTCTCCATCTCAAGCACGCCGGAAAGCAGTTGGATTGGCTCCAACTCCACGGAAACACGATAGCCGGGTTTGATGGGGTGGCTGGAGGTCCATTTGGCCTGAATGGAATCCGTGATGGTGGCCACTTCAAAGGTGGTTTGCGGCTTGAGATAAATATAAATCAGCAAAAACACCAGGGCGGCCAGCGATGCCGCAGCCGTAATAATCGGTGTTTTTGAGATATTCCGGGATATCTTGTGGATGGGGGCCGGACAGAGTGCCTGCTGACAATCTTCTTTTGGAAGTTCCACGCGTTCGGCGGTACGCTCGTAATCGCCCAGCAATTCCAGAACAGACAGCGGAATCGAAGACTCGGTTAATGCTGTTTCAGTATGTTCAATGGCATCACACAGGGTCTGATTGGGACGAATCGCCGCTTGAAGATCGCATAAGTCCGTGCACAAATAAATGTAGTCCAGGTAATAATCCTGTGCGACGGGGGATGTGTCCAGAAGATGATTCAGCTCGGCAAACTCCTCGGTGGTGATCAGGCCTTCTTTCAATGCACCCAGAAGGGTAAACAGCCTGTTTAATTGTTCGGCAGTCAGCTTCATGCAAGCTCTCCTTCGGCCAGTGTTCGACGAACACATAAAAGCAGACGAGCATGAATCTTATTGAAGACCTTATAAAGCACGTGGACTTCTTTGCCTGTTTGCTGAGCCACGCTTTTGGTGGTTGCGCCGGGTACATATCGCATTTCGATTAATGATCGCTCATTGTCATGCAGGGTGTGGATGCATTTTTTGAGGATATTCAGCCGTTCATCCGTATTGGGTTTAGAGGCGATAATTTTCTCTGAAAGGGAATGGATGACGTTGTCGCTGAAATAGAGCTTGTTATTCTTTTTTGTTTTATAGTAATTCAAGACCTGGAAATGGGCAATTCGCATAGCCCACGCACTAAAATTGGATCCCTTCTCAAACTCATGAAATTTGGACCACATGACCGCCGCTGATTCCTGAATAATATCATCTCCATCGGACCAGTTGGGGATTAATGCGCGGATATAGCTGTAAATCCGCCGTTCATTAGCCAAATACAGCTTGATGAAAAGCTGGTAGTCTTCACTGTTTATCTGGTTTTGAGGCATATCTTTAATATCTTAAACCAAGAACGCTATACTTCCCTGAATCCTTATAAATATAGACAAACTCGGAGAAATTGGATGTATTTTTTTAAAAAATTATATACCCGGTTTCAAAGCCCATAAAAAAAGTAGTTCTGAAAAGAATTTTAGCAAATAGGAGCATGGATTATCTATATAATAATGGTTAGAGATGGGGGCCTGTAATTCATCGGGGCATGAATTAGGTTTTATAAAGCTGTAAGTTGTTATAAATAATATAGTTATAGATGCGATCCGAGCAAGAAAATGAATAAAAAAATCAAGCAAGTGATTCTGCTTTTGCTATGTATTTCGAGTGACTTGGCCGATGCAGACAATACATGGATTGGATCTGTTAATACTGATTTCATGGATTCGGCCAACTGGAGTCCGGCCGGTACACCCAATGGAATAGTGACGATTGCACCGGGAGCACCTCATAATCCCATCTTTTCAAATACCTCAGTATCCTATTATTCCATATCTTCTTTGCCGGTTAATTCCGGAGGAGTATTGACGGTTTCCGCAGGAGAGCTGAGGCCGGGCAGTGCTGCCTATTGGAATGGAGACGTATTAATTACCGGCGGCTCTTTGAATGTCAGAAACAATATTTATATCGGCAGCGGGTCTGGCAGTGGTGTTGTGACCATGACCGGCGGAACCTTGACTTGTAAAAGTGTATTGACGGTTGGTTATGGTTCTGCAAGTAATGGACTTCTCAATATCTGGGGAGGCGAGGTTTATATGGGGACCGCTCGGGTGGCTTATAATGGAGCGACTGGGAAAATTAATGTCCGAAAAAATGGCATTGCCCAATGTACGGGTGATGCGGTTAGTTTTTTTACAGGATTAGTGGATGCTGGACTTTTGACAACCGAGCCGGGATGGAAAGTCGAGATAACCTACGATGAAACATCAAATCAAACCATTGTGAAAACCATGCAATTATCGACGCCGAAGCGATATATGGAAAAGCTCGACCGTGGAGTGGTTGCCGTCTGGCAGGGGGGAAGCAAAGTATATATCGGATGGCGGATGTTCGGTACAGACCCCATGGACATTGCGTTTAATGTCTATCGTGATTCTGTAAAAATAAATACTGCTCCCATTATTGCCTTGACCAATTATATCGATACCGGCGGCAGCGCGGGCAGTATCTACAGTGTGGCCGCTGTGATTGATGGTGTGGAGCAGGAAATGTCCAATCCCGTTGCGGTGTGGAGTAATTTTTATCATGATATTCCGCTCCAGGTTCCCGTCGGCGGGACTACGCCCGATGGTGTCAGCTATACTTACAGCCCCAATGATGCCAGTGCTGGTGATGTTGACGGCGATGGCCAGTATGAAATCATTCTCAAATGGGATCCATCCAATGCCAAGGACAATTCCCAGTCCGGCTACACGGGCAACGTGTATTTGGATGCTTATAAAATCGACGGCACCTTTTTGTGGCGAATTGACTTGGGTGTCAACATCCGTGCGGGGGCTCATTACACGCAGTTTATGGTCTATGATTTCGATGGTGACGGCAAAGCTGAAATGGCCTGTAAAACAGCCGATGGTACAGTCGATGGCATTGGAAAAGTCATTGGTGATCCCTCTGCGGACTGGCGGAATTCCAGCGGCTATATTCTGGCCGGGCCGGAATATTTTACAGTCTTTGATGGACAAACCGGTGCGATTCTCGATACAGCAAATTATGTTGTCCCGCGGCACCCAACGACCGTGACGCCAATACCATCTCAGATTAGAGCCATCTGGGGGGATGATTACGGCAACCGTGTCGATCGCTTTCTGGCCTGTGTGGCGTATCTGGACGGGGAGCGTCCCAGCATTGTGATGTGTCGGGGGTATTATACTCGAACCGTGCTGGCGGCCTGGGATTATCGCTACGGCAAGCTCAGTCTGCGATGGGTGTTTGACAGCGATGACGGCACCACAGGTAACAGTGCCTATCGCGGCCAGGGCAATCATAATCTCAGTGTGGCTGATGTGGATGGCGACGGCAAAGATGAAATCATGTATGGTGCCTGTGCGATTGATGACAATGGCAAAGGGCTGTATTCCACCGGCCTGGGGCATGGCGATGCGATGCATGTTTCCGACCTGGATACGATCCGTCCGGGGCTTGAGGTATTTACCATCCACGAAGGAGACGGAACACCCGGAGCATCCTTTAGGGATGCCAATACCGGCCAGATTCTCTGGCAGACCGACAATGCCGATGTCGGGCGAGGCGTCTCGGCGGATATTGATGCACGGTATCCCGGCTATGAATGCTGGGGATTTGGGGGGATACGCCGTTGTACAGGGGAATTGATTACCGGCACGAATCCGTCATCTACCAATTTTGCGATCTGGTGGGATGGGGATTTATTGCGGGAATTACTCGACGGGACAAAACTGGATAAGTGGAATGCTGCGATGGAGACTTCCAACCGGCTGCTGACTGCTTATAATTATGAGGCTGCAAGCAATAATGGCACCAAATCCAATCCGTGCCTTCAGGCGGATATCCTGGGAGATTGGCGCGAAGAGATTATTTATCGTACCAGTGACAATACCCGCCTGCGAATTTTCACGACCACGATTCCTGCGGCATTTCGTATCTATACCCTGATGCACGACCCGGTTTATCGGTTGGGTGCGGCCTGGCAGAATGTGGCATACAATCAGCCTCCTCACACCGGTTTTTATTTGGGTGAGGGAATGACCCAGCCGCCGTATCATGCGATTCGGCTGGTCGGTGATCTCACGGGAACAGTCCTCCGCGAATGGTGGACTGGCATTGCAGGGGATCAAATCAGTAATCTGACGTCAAGCCCGAATTATCCAAACAATCCCTCGGGCTTTGAATATCTGCCCCGACTGGAAATCCCATCTAACTGGAATGACAGTTATGGCTGCCGCATCCGCGGGTATCTCCGTCCGATCCAAAGCGGCAGTTACACATTCTGGATGGCCGGGGATGATTCCTGTGAATTATGGCTCAGTTCCGATGCAACACCTGATAAAGCGACTCAAATTGCATCCGTACCAGGCTGGACCGATCCTTACCAGTGGAATAAATTCATCTCACAGCAGTCAGTCCCAGTGGAGTTGCTTGCAGGCCGGAAATATTACCTTGAAGTGCTGCATAAAGAAAAAGACGGCGTGGACCACATGGCTGTTGCCTGGCAGGGGCCGGGCATTTCGAGGCAAATCATCGACGGAACCTATCTGATTCACTGGGCAGGTCCGATGAAAGGCGATGTCTCTGGCGATGGCTTTATCAATCATGTCGATTTCTCTATGCTTGCCAGTCAATGGCTCAATGGGGATTGTACAATGCCGCTGTCGATGGATTTGGACGGGGATTGCGAGATTGAACTGGATGATTATATTATTATGGCCAGTAATTGGTTAGAATAGGCTGTGGATATACACAATAATGGGGATATAATGCCTTGAAATGGGGCCGGAAATATGGATGCGAGATTGACTTATCGATGAAAAGTTGATAGTATTTGCGTTTTATTCTTCAATGCCTAATTCAGGAGATGAGAGTGCGAGTATTATCAGGTATTCAGCCATCGGGTAAGTTGCATATAGGTAATTATTTCGGTGCAATGCGGCAAAATCTCAAGCTGCAGGAAGAAAATGAAGGTTTTTACTTCATTGCCGATTTTCATGCGCTGACATCGAATCCAACCGCAGGTGACATCCGCCAGCGGATATTGGACGTGGCGATGGACTATCTGGCACTGGGGCTGGATCCCAAAAAATCCGTATTCTGGCGGCAATCCGATGTCCCGGAAGTGGCCGAACTGACATGGTTTCTGTCGTGTGTTACGCCTCTGGGACTGCTTCAGCGGTGCACCACCTACAAAGATAAAGTGGCCCAGGGCCTGTCTCCCAATCTGGGGCTGTTTACCTATCCCGCCTTGATGGCCGCGGATATTCTGCTGTTCAAAAGCGATCTGGTTCCTGTCGGGGCCGACCAGAAGCAACATCTGGAGATGACCCGCGATATGGCCCAGCGTTTCAATAACGCTTACGGCGAGATATTCCCGCTGCCTAAAGATTATATCTTGGAGTCGGTCGCGGTTGTTCCAGGGGTTGATGGCCGCAAGATGAGCAAAAGCTACGGCAATACCATCGAAATATTCGAGACGGAAAGCAGTGTGAAGAAAAAAGTCATGAGCGTTGTGACGGACTCGACCCCGGTGGAAGCCCCCAAGGATCCGGACAAATGCAATGTCTTTGCGATGCTGAAACTCTTCGCCGGTCCGGAAGAACTTGCCGAATGGGACCAGAAATATCGGCAGGGCGGCACGGGCTATGGACATGCCAAAAAGCGGCTGGTCGAAATGATTCACGATTATTTCCGTCCGTACCGTGAAAAACGCAAGGACCTGGAAAATAATCTGGATGAGGTGGAAAAGATATTGCAGGACGGTGCTCTGCGGGCTCGTGCGATCGGCAGAAAGACCATCAATGAAGTTCGCAAGGCGGTTGGTCTGTGTCCTATGGGGAATCGATGAACGAATATCGTGTCAATTTGGATGTGTTTGCCGGGCCGCTGGATCTGCTGCTGTATCTTGTCCGCAAGGAAGAGGTGGATATTTATGATATCCCCATAGCACGTGTTACGGCCCAATATATTGAATATATTCAGATGATGCAGTCTCTGGATGTCGATCTGGCCGGAGATTTTCTGATTATGGCGGCCACGCTGATGGAAATCAAATCCGCGATGCTGCTGCCTCGAACCGAAGCCGAAGGAACTGAACAGGCCGAAACCGGTGACCCGCGAGCCGAACTGGTTCGTCAGCTTTTGGAATACAAACGCATTAAAGATGCCGCAAATTTGCTGGCCGGTGCCGCGCAGCAGCGCGAACAGCGATTCACACGCCCTGATACAATTTTGTCCAGCATGAAGAACAGCAGTGAGCCGGAGTTGGATTTGGATCAGGTCAGTATCTGGACACTGCTGGAAGCCTTTGATTCCATCATGAAGGCGACCGGGCAAACCTCCAGCTATAGTCATATCACCGATGAGACGCCCATCGATTTGTATCAGATCGAGGTTCTGCATCGGCTTCAGGTCGAAGGTCCGCTGACCTTTGAAAAAATCTTTCAGGACAAGACAAACAAACTGGTCATGATAGGTCTGTTTCTGGCTATGCTGGAGCTTATGCGTAATCAGCTCATTCGAGTTGAGCAGACGGAAATCAAAGGGCCTATTTATTTGACGGCATTGACCGACCGCCCGGCCGAACAAGCGGTTCAGCAGGCGATTTTATCCCGTATGACGGTCGAACACCTGCAGTCGTCCGACAAACAGGAATTGGATCGGGACACACAGGACTCAGAGGACGAATCGACGGAATCCACGCAACCGGGAATACCGGACAGTACAATTGACGAAGATGATACACTGGATGACGATGATCCGCTTTTGGCAGAGTTAAAAACAATCGATATTCCTGACGTATCGGACAAAACTGCTCCGCAGCCTCGCATTCGAATCCAGGAGATACCGGCCGAACCGAGCAAAATTTCGTCGGCAGGCTCCGATAAACAATACGTGGAAGAGCATATCAAATCAGACATATAACCATATCCTGATCTTATAGTGTGGTCATATCGTTCATTTTTCATCTTGTTATTCAAAACATGGGTAATTATACCTATATCGATTTGGTATAAATACGTATGTTTCTGGAGAATCACTTAATGTTTGACTTTTTGATGGTCGATAATTAGGAATAACGACAGAGGTTTATACGAACGTAAACTGTAAACTGGTAGTTTTCACAACAAATTTGGGCAGCAGGGAATATATGGAGTGCCATGCTGTCGTCATGCATAAGGACGGATTATGCACTACGAATCCTTACAACTCAATAAGGGCATGGATGCTGTTGTGCCTTTCTCCAATCAGACGGGCACCTGCCGATGGGCTCAGGATTTGATGCAAAAAAATCCTGCCTTGTTGCGTCAGCGGCACACCGTTCGGCAGGCAATCGAGTATTTCATTTTACAGCAGTTGGATACTTTGCTTGTTGTCAGAGAAGCTGATTTGGTCCATAGCCTAAAGCTGGCCGGCCGTATCTGCATTAAGGATGTTCTGCGGCTTATTTTGCCCGGTCTTTTGCGAAAAGATATAGCAGGCCTTCATGAAGCCCTGGGGACTCCGGTTGATGATATTTTGATTGCACACCCGAAAACGATGACTCCATGGTCTAATGTTATCGATATTGTCGGTGCCATGCTGGCCGATTACACTCAAGTGGTAGGTGTTGAGCAGGATGGAAAATTGGCGGGGCAGGTTAATTCTCAGGCAATCCTGAAATTATATGTCAATGCCACACATGCAAAGTCGGTTGTCGAAGACGACAACCTGTCCCCGGCCTCCCAGACACATGCGGAGGATATCATGGCCGGATATGTCATCTGTCTGGAGCCTGATGATGATATTGCCAGGGCAATTTGTCTGTTTCTGGCTACGGCGTCCCGATATATTCCAGTCCTTGACAAACAAGCCCGACTGGTTGGAATTCTTTCCCAGCAGGATATTCTGGAGTATATTTCGATATTAATGGATCCAGTCTGTTTATCCATGTTTGAAAATAAGGATAGCATTCTGGATCGTCCTGTTGGCACATTACTGAAAAAAGAGCCTCAGAGTATCGTGGGTAAAGTCAAATTGCCCGAGGCTGCCAGGTTAATTGTCGGCGAATCATCCGGCTGTCTTGCGGTCACGGATACCCAGAGGAAATTCTGCGGTATTCTAAGCTATTCTGAAATTTTCAATTGGATCGTGCGGCACACCCAAATATTTGAAAACTGATACATATTCCTTCAGCGTCTTGGCAAACATTCACCCAATAACGGGGGTATCAATTATTTCATAGATGAGCTGATTCCATAAAATCTTTTCGATTCTTTATATCTTTATGCCGGATTACCTCTTTGGTTCCATTTGTTATTCAAGAAATTTATCAAAAGCAGTATTTTTACTGATATGAATTGTTTCTATTCATCGTTACAATAGAGTCACTTCGGGAGA
>JBDKVE010000306.1:0-5704 GCA_039679345.1 Anaerohalosphaeraceae bacterium | reverse complement strand
AGCGTCCTTTTACACGTGGACGAACGTCACTGCTATCGGATGATTATTACTATTATTATGACCAACCGATGCAAGCTAATCAGGCAAATAGTACTCAGCAACAGGTTACCCAAAACAATTCTATTGTTTATCCAAACACGACTTATCCCAGAAATCGAACCCAACCTCGAAGCCGGTTTAACCAAACGGGGGAATTGGAAACAGTTGTCACAAACGAGCCATCCCCGGGTTCGGATCAAGTCATTTTTGAGCTTACCGCAGTATTGAATGATTTGACTGGTGAATATCGGGGTGTTATTGCCCTCGCAAAACGCTGGTCGGGTGCCCTGCCGCCGGAAATTACCATCGAGACTCTGGAACGTAATCTCGACTCAGCTATTGCATTGTCAAACAGTCTGAGATTCAGGACACAATAATTCTTGAACGCATCTGACTCCTTGACATAATCAAAACTACAGACCTATTGTGCGTGTTTTGTATAGGAAATAAGTTGCAATAAGTCTCTGTTTAAACAAGAACGCATCTATATATCTTGTGCATCACTCATTCCACACACACTATAGATAGATTATTCTTGACTCTCATACCTAGAGCGTCTATTGTACGGGCTTTAGAATTTATTTCATTTTAATTGGATTTTCACCCGCTCTTTTAAGGGTATAAAAGATGAAAAGAAGACATTTTTTTCTATTTACCATGGCTTTGTCTGCAGCCTTTTTGAGTTCCTGCAGCAAAAAAAACACCATGGATATTACTGCGGAACCGAAAATCAATCTTGATACAACGATTGGTCAATTAGCAGATTTCAGTCTATCTCCTTCCGTACCTGTTCGGGGTTATGGCATGGTTGCCGGGCTGTGGGGATCCGGTTCTTCTGAATGTCCACCTCAACTTCGCCCTCAGCTTGAAAAATATATCTGGCAACAGATGCCCAAGGCATCCACCAGTGAAGTTAAAAATTTCATTGAAAGTACAGATACTGCTGCCGTCGAAATCATTGGTGAAATCCCGCCTTTATCCATGACAGGTGACCGATTTGATATTCAAATCAGGCCGCTTGCCAAAACCCAGACAACCTCTCTGCGCGGCGGTCACCTGTTCAAGTCTGAATTGAAAGAGATGAGCAGGATGTTGACTTTCGATCAGTTTGCCAAGAACATTGGAATGGCCGAAGGACAAATTTTTACTAAGAATGATGCGGAGACAAAACAGGAGTCTTATTATATCTTTGGGGGCGGAGTCACTGCACTCAAAAGCTCGATCGTGCTGACCTTGAAAGAGGGTAATTTCAGAGCAGCAAGCATCATTCGCAATCGCATCAACGAGCGATTTGGAGCCAATATCGCCAACGCCACATCACAATATGATATCCAGATTGTTATTGCCCCCCAGTACCGTCACCGTCGCCAGCAATTTCTTTCGATGTTAAAACTCCTTTATTTGTCCGAAGATGAAATCCTCAGGAATAAGCGAATCGATCTGCTTTGCACAGAACTTGCAGATCCCCAAAAAGCGGACGATTCCGAATTGGCACTTGAAGCAATTGGTCGTCCCTGTCTGTCCAGATTAGTCCAGATGCTGGATACCCAGAAAGATCCTGCACTCCGTCTTCGAATTGCCCGCTGTATGCTGAATATCGGTGACATTCGCGGCATCAGTTGCCTGCGTGAAATCGCGATGGATAGTCAATCCAGTTTGCGCATTACCGCAATGGAATCTTTAGCCAGTGCTAAATTAAAGGATATTGAATCCTTTTTATCTCAGTTGTTGTCCGAGGACTCTATTGAGATTCGATTGGCTGCCTATCAGCAGCTCCTGAACCATAACAGCATGTTCGTTAAACGCATTTCTGTTGGTACTGATTTCTTTATTGATCTAGTCAACGCACCGGGGTCAAAAATCATTTATGCCTGTCAAAAAGAATTTGCCGGGATGATTTTATTGGGCTCACCAATTGTCTGTCAACACGATCTTTTTGTGGACATGGGCAGTGTCATGTTAAACGCCCGACCGGATGATAAGTATGTGTCTCTTGTCCGCAGACACCCGGCACGCCCCAAACTGATTGGTCCCATCAAAAGCAGTTTTAATGTCGAAGACATCATTCGTACCCTTGGTCATGCACCTGATGTAGAATCAAAAACATATCCTTGGCCGGGATTGGGCATAAACTATTCAGAAATTCTTGATATTATAGAACAGATGTGTCGAGATAATTTAATTCATGCGGAATTTATGATCGGACCACTAACGCAAGCAGGTTCTTTTTTAGAGAAAACGGAACAAAAGACCGATAATACACCAGCGCAACCGGATAAAACCATCAATAACTAACCAGAACTTATCTTTTATGAAACTTGAAAAAATTACCATTAACGGATTTAAAAGCTTCGCAGATAAAACGGAACTTCGCTTTAATCAACCGATTACCGGGATTGTCGGCCCCAATGGGTGCGGCAAAAGCAATGTTGTCGATGCATTAAAGTGGGTTTTAGGGAATCAAAGCCCAAAAAGCCTCCGAAGCGGACAAATGACTGATGTCATATTCAGCGGCTGCACCAGCCGGAAACCCAGCAGCATGGCCGAAGTAACCCTGCATTTCTCGGACATTCGGGGGCTTGGGCTGGAGCAGGATGAATTACAGATTTCGCGTCGGTTGTTTCGCAGCGGAGAAAGCGAATACCTGATTAACGGTAAATCCTCCCGCCTGAAAGATATTAAAGAGTTATTTCTTGATACCGGTGTTGGCGTCAGCGCCTATTCGATCATTGAACAGGGGCAAATTGACCAGCTCTTAAAGTCATCGACCCAGGAACGCCGTGTGATTTTTGAGGAGGCCGCCGGTATCAGCAAATTCAAGGCCCATAAAAAAGAAGCTCTTCGCAAACTGGAGCGAACCGAACAAAATCTGCTTCGTCTGGCCGACATTGTCAATGAAGTACAAAAGCAGCTTCGCAGCATCAAGCTTCAAGCCGGCAAGGCCCGCAGTTTTCTGGAATACAGCCAGCGGCTTAAAGAACTTCGAGTCAACTATTCACTGGCCGAATATCACAAGATTGTTACAACCTGTCGTGATAAAGAAGAAGTCCTCGCGGGCTGGCAGGAAAAATTCGCCGCCTCAGCGGCGGCAGTGGCCCGTTACGATGCCGCTGCTGGGGAATTCACGGCCAGAATACTGGAAACCGAAAACCAGATTAATCGCTGGGACAACACCCTGGTTTCCTCACGCAGCCGTATTGAACAGCATACGGAACGAATCCATTTCCTGAATACGCGAATCGACGAACTGGCAGAGCGCAAAAAGACATCTCTGGTCCAGTCCACCAGACTCTCCGAGCAAATTCGTCAGCTTGGCAGTGAATTGGAGACCTGCCGTCAGGAACTGGAAACCAGCCAGAAAGAATTGTCCGCTCGAACGGATCAGCTTGCCCAGGCCGAGGATGTGCTTTCGCAAATCAATACGCGATGCGCAGAATTGCAGGTCAAACTTGAAGATGAGAAATCCGGTATTATCGATATTGTTCGCCGTACCGCGCAATTGCATAATGAAATTCAGAGCCTGAACACCTACCGTGAAAATCTGGCCGGACAAAAAACACGTCTTACCGGTCGAGCCAGTCAGGCGGAAGTCCAATTGACTGAATGGCTGACCGAAAAGGCACAGTCCCAGGCCCGCCTGGAAGACATTCTTTCGGTTATCTCACAGCTTCAGGCCACCCTTGAGGCCAAACGAACCGAGATGGAAGCCGTGGGCGGGGAAAAAGCCGCCGCCATGAGCGAGATGTCACGCTATAAAGAACAACGCGGCGGCATCAACAGCGAATTGAACGTATTAAAAGATATGGAATCCCGCCGTCAGGGAGTCAACAACGCCATCCGATCGATCCTGAAAGAACGCGATGCCAGCAAAGCAGATTATATTGAAGGCATCGTCGCGGATATTCTGTCGGCGGACATGCAGTATTCGCTGGCAATCGAAGCGGCCCTGGAAGGCAAAACCGATGCTCTGGTCATCAATAGCACCTCGCGTTTTCTGAATGATAGCGGGATGCGGGATAAATTAGATGGCCGGCTGACAGTGCTGTGCATGGACCGACTGGCTCATTTTATGGATACAGCGGATTTCACAAATCAAGCCGGGGTCGCAGGCAGGCTGGTGCAATTTGTCCGTTTCGCCCCGGAATACGGCCCGCTGGCCTGGTCCCTGCTGGGTAAAACCGTACTGGTGGAATCCACAAATACCGCAATGGAACTGTCACTGCAATACGGCAGCGATTACCGGTTTGTGACTCTGGGCGGCGAAGTCCTCAGTAACGGTTATATACTCACAGCCGGACCGCTCGGCAAAACCTCCGGCCTTATCTCCCGAAAAAGCCGAATCCAGCAACTGGAACAGCAGCTTGTTGAGGTCAACAACCGCATTCATGGTCTGGAACAGACACTCGAACTAAACGAGCACAAAAACGAACACCTGGCTGAGTTATGCAAAGAGTTGCGTACCAGTATCTACGAAGCCAATACCGAAAAGGTTGATGCGGATTCACGGATACGCATGGTCGAACAGAATGTCAAGCGGCTCAGTCAGGAACAACCGATTATCGCCAGCGAAATCCAGGTGCTCGAAGATGAAATATCCAAATCTGTTCAGAAAGAACATGATTCACGGCACAAACTGGAAGAACTGGAAGAAATCAATACCCAGCGTTCCGCCCAGATTCAGCAGCTTCAACAGCTTCTCGATGAACATCGGCGAGTCCTGCAGAGCCGTTCCGCCGAGGTCACCGAACTGAAAATTCAGATCGGACGGTTCAGCGAACAGCAGAAATCCATCCGCCAGCGTACTGCGGCACTGGCCAGCCAGATTCAGCACGCCCGCATGGCGGCGGAAGCCAGCCGTACCGAGGCGATTACCTGCGATGAACAAATCGAGCAGACCCAGCGCAATATTCTTTCAACCGAGTCGGCGGTATGCAGCCTTTATGTCGAGAAAGAAGAAGCTCAAAAACAAAGCATTCATCTGCATGCCCTTCAGCAGGAATTGTCGGCCCAACAGAAGGAAAATGATCACTTGCTGCGTCAGGCACGGGCCGAACAGACCGATATTGAGCAGCAGATTCATCAGATCCAGCTTGACTTGTCACAATTAAAAGTCAAAGATGAAGACCTCTGCCAGAGAGTACGTGAGGAACTTCAGATGGAGTTGCTCGAGGCGTATCAAAATTACAGCACGCAGGACGTTGATTGGGAAGCTGTACGGGAAGAAATCAACGACCTGCGAGGCAAAATTGAACGCCTTGGCAACGTCAATGTGGATGCCATTGAACAGCAGCAGCAGCTTGAGGAACGATACACCTTCCTCGCATCCCAGGTCGAAGACCTCAATAACAGTAAAACCCAGCTCGAACAGCTTATCGAACGTATTAATCTGGAAAGCCGTGAGAAATTTCAGGTCACCTTTGACCAGGTCCGTATTCATTTCCAGGAGCTGTTCCGCTTATTATTCGGCGGCGGCAAGGCGGATATTTTCCTCGAAAACCCTGAAGATGTTCTGGAATCCGGCATTGAAATTGTGGCCCGCCCGCCCGGCAAGGAAACGCGTACTATCAGCCTGCTGTCCGGCGGCGAAAAGACCATGACGGCCATAGCCATGCTGTTTTCGGTATTCAAGAGCAAGCCCTCTCCCTTCTGCGTGCTGGATGAGGTG
>JBDKVE010000305.1:0-4683 GCA_039679345.1 Anaerohalosphaeraceae bacterium | reverse complement strand
TGGGCAATTCGATATTTTCAGGATTTATTGCATCATGATGTGATGTAAGATTGGACGTTTCTATGGGTTTTTTTTCAAAGACAGTACAATATATTAAGGAACACCTGAGCAAGACCCGGCAGAAGATCAGCTCCAGCCTGTCGGCGGTTTTGACCTTTGGTCGGAAAATTGATGAACAGCTTCTGGATGAACTTGAGCAGACGCTGATTGGGGATGATATTGGCGTAGAGACGACCGAGCGGCTGATTAGCGACATCCGTACGGCGTGGAAGGCCGGCAAGGTTAAAAGTGCTGAGGAAATCGTACCGTTTCTCAAGGAACAGATGAAAACCTACTGGCCCGCTCAGGATCGTCAGCTCAAGCTGGCCGCATCCGGCCCGACGGTCATTCTCGTGGCGGGAATTAATGGTTCCGGCAAGACGACCAGCATTGCCAAGCTGGCTCACATTCTGAGCCGCAATAATAAGAAAGTCGTGGTTGCGGCCTGTGATACCTTCCGGGCGGCAGCGGTCGAGCAGCTTAGTATCTGGGCCGAGCGGATTGGCGTGCAGATTGTGCGGCATCAGCAGGGTTCGGACCCGGCGGCGGTGGCGTATGATGCCTGTCAGGCGGCGGTGACCCGGAATGCAGATTACCTGATTCTCGATACCGCGGGGCGTTTGCATACGCAGAAACACCTGATGGACGAGTTGGGCAAGATTCGTGGTGTTGTGGTCAAACAAATCCCCGGTGCTCCGCATGAAGTACTGCTGGTGCTGGATGCCACGACCGGCCAGAATGCGATTATTCAGGCCAAGATGTTTTCCGAAACGGTCCATGTCAGCGGTATTTTCCTGGCCAAGCTGGACGGGACCGCCCGCGGGGGTATTGTCATTGCCATTAAAGACATGCTGGATCTCCCCGTCAAATTTGTTGGCCTGGGCGAAAAGCCGGAGGATATCGCCGAATTCGATCCGGATGAGTTTGTCGAGGCCCTGTTTGCGTAAATGATGTTGATGGGTATGTAAAACAATTTGATTGCATTAAAGGGTTACAGGTATAAATCAAACAATTGATAATTAACAGCATTCCTGTTGGGAGGTATAATGGTAAATTCAATCGGTTTTATGGTTCGGTTTGTTATGGTGTATGCCTTTTTAGGGATTTTTAGTGGTATTGTGTCTGCTGAATCTGTTCGATTATCCGGCCGGGTTGTCGATGCCCAGGGAAAGGGCTTAAAAGACGCATACGTCTTTCTTTATGAAATTATCTCAGATCAATCCGGGTTGTGTGTAGCACGCGACCTGACTCAAAAAACCAAGTCTGACGCTGATGGTAACTTCAGTTTTGTGCAGGATAAGAAACCTGTTGCAGGCAGGGAGGCTGTTGTGCTGGCTGCCATGGAGGGTCAAAGTATTCGATGGGCAGCCTGGGATATGATGATGGACAAAGAGGTTGTGTTGGCTCTGGGGGAATACGGAACTATATCGGGGATTGTGCAGGATATTGAAGGAAGGCCTCTGGGGAATGCCCCGGTTCGCGCCCTTTTAAAAATCGCATCACCTGAGCCAGGTAATCGAATATATTGTTTTGACCGGTTAACAAAAACAACCGATGCATCCGGACGATTCTCATTTGATTTTATTCCTAAAGATGCAGTGGCGGAGTTTTATGTTGAGTCTGCGGGCAAAATTTCTTTTTATGGAGCAGTTCGAAACTTTAGTGAATTACCATTTCAATACAAGCCGGGCGACCGAGATGTTTTGATATCGGTATGTGACGAATCCGGCGTTTCAGGCACCGTGATTGGTCCAGACATGAAACCGGTTGCTGGTGTTGAACTGTTGGTTTCGGGGATGTTTACTGTAGGTCCGGCCGGCCAGACTGCAACGACGGATGCAAATGGAAAATTTCAGGTTAATCATCTTGGAAGTGGATTGTATTCAATCTATTTGAGTCATTCGGAAGTTAATGCTTCCTGGGCATCCGAACCAGTGAATGTGTTGCTGGGTAAGGGCGAGAAGAATGAGGGTGTAACGCTTCGTGTTATGAAAGCAGGGGGAATAACCTTTATTGTTCAGGATGCTCAATCCGGGACGGAGATTCCAAATTGTTCTGTTTGGCTCATGAGGCAGGGCGAAAGATTTGATAATGGTCTTTTCTCTTCCTGGCGATCTGAAAATGAAGATTCTCTGACTTATAAAGTATTGGCAGGGGATTATATCTATAAAATATATGCAGAGGGGTATCGCTCTTATTCGGATAACAAGCCAATTAAAGTTCAGGAAGGAGAGTCTGTATCAATTACTGCAAAATTGGAATCCCTTCCGCAGATAAAGGGAGTGGTACGTGACTCCAAAGGCGGAAATGTGGATCAGGCAAGGGTTTTGATTTTTCCCGGTGGTTCCCGGGTAATAACAAATTCAAATGGCGAATTTCAGGCTTATTTCGACGATGAACAGACAGAAGATGAGGCGTGGATTTACTGTGAAGATTCACTTCAGCAATCCGCAGCGATTCAACCAGTGTCTAAAGACAAGCCGTCTGTTTCAATACAGCTCAAAAAGACACTTCCTCTGAGAGGACGGGTCGTAAATGAAAAAGCCAAAGGAGTTGCCGATGCATCAATAGGGTTGTATTTGATTGATAGTCAAAATCAGAGCCATCTATTACGATCGAACTGTGTGACGGATCAGTTTGGGAATTATTCCAATTTAGGTGTGGTGCCGGGGTATCGTTACCAGATTATGGTTTATGGCCGCAGTCAACGTGCCGCCAGCCCTGTCTTTGAAGCGCCATTGGGTTCGTTTTCCATGCAGCTTGATTCCATTACGCTGGGAATTACACGGATTACCGGGCAGGTTGTTGATGAACAGTCCAGGTCGATTGATGGGGCGTCTGTTTTCCTGTATGATGTGATAAAGTCAGACCAGGATGGTTCAGGATTTGAGGTCAAGCTTGCAGGGGAGAGTGTTTCAGATAGTGCAGGCCAATATTCAATAGAGCTACAGGGGGAGCGAGAAGGAATTGATCATTCGTTCGTCATGGTGTCCAAACAGGATTACGCCGTCGGTATTGAATGGTACAGTCCAGATAAACCAAATATTAAACCGGTGGTTCTGTCTTCCGGTCCAAAAACATTTTCAGGAGTGATTAAAGACTCCGCCGGCAATCCTCTTTCAGGTGTCAGCGTATCCGTGTATGTATCTGAGTATCAGAAAAACTACAGTGATTCTGCCTATTATTATGATATCGCCAAAGAGGCTGCACAAACAGAACTGTTAAAAACAGTTACTGGCCAGGATGGTGTTTTTGTTATTTCTCATATTCCCCCTTACGCCAAAGGCGAGTTTATGATTCGTGGTGAGGGATATGCGCCGTTATATACCGGAAAACCTTCCTTTAGACAGGAAGAATTGTCGATTCCCGCAGGAAGACCCGGCCTTGCCTTTGTTCTCCAGCGATGGTCTGGCATCTGTGGTGTGGTGAGTGATCAGGAGACCGGAAAACCGATTGCGGGTGAAAAAGTTTTTATCGCCAAGGCTGGTCAGGTTATGATGGCAATGAGTGCATGGAGTTCAATGACAGGAACCCATGCCTTGAAAACTGAAAACAAAGACAATGATGAGTTGGTTACTGATGAAAACGGTTATTTTCAGGCAGACAGGCTCACTCCGGGCAGATATCGTGTCACTCTGGATACATTCAGCGCAACCACTCGTCGGTGGTGTGCCCAACCTCAGGATGTTGAGGTGGTGGAGGGCCAGAGTGTTGAAGTCAAAGTGCCTGCAGTTCGGCTGGGGACCATTACCGTATCGGTGATTGACAGTCAAAGACAAACTCCCGTCAGCGGGGCAATGGTCTATGTTGTTCCCGAGAACGCCGAAAGCAATGCAGGGGAAAATACATTATCCACTGTCATTCCACTTAATACAATCACGTATGTACCTGCAGGCGGCTCACTGGAAGAGAACGGACAGGTGCTTACGCATCTGGATTATGGTTCAAATAAAGAAACAGTGATCCCCGTAAAGACCAACGAGCAGGGAAAGGCGGTTTTTTATGTTGCTCCAGGTGCATATAGTGTGAATAAGGTGGTCAAGCAATCTTATGAATATACAGCGGGAAGCGAACGTATAGAAGTTGCTTCGAAAGGAAGCCATGAAATTACAGTGAAAATGACCGCCCTTCCGGGAATTTGCGGTGTATGTCGGAATTCTGCCGGACAACCTGTGCCATCTGCTGAGATTCGAGAACTCGGATACTTGGAAATACTTGCTGTAACAGATGGTCAGGGATGGTTTCAGTTTGATCCTGCCGCCCTGAAAGATCCGGGCTCACCCACCGGTATTATTTTAGTTGCCAGCCAGTCCCAACTGCAGCTTGGAGGCTGCGGCAAAGTTGTTTCCAACAAGACCAATGCACTTGAGCTCAAGCCTGCAGTGCTTGTCTCTGGCCAACTTGTGGAGCCTGCCGGTAATTCGGTACCCGAAGCCCTGATACACGTATTCAGTACCGAAAAATATATCACATCCAGTTCCGAAAGAAGACCTGAGACAAAACTGACACCTTATACAGAAGTTCATACAGATTTGTTTGGTAAATTCTCTCTGCTTGCAATCCCTGATTTGTCCTATGTGATACAAATTGCTGTGGATGGTTATGGGGTTGTTGAAGAAACAATTGTGAATATCGCCAAAAGCA
>JBDKVE010000304.1:0-6965 GCA_039679345.1 Anaerohalosphaeraceae bacterium | reverse complement strand
CTGATAATAGGGCCGCAGGGATAGAAACCACGCCCCGATACCTCGCGGTTTGAGAGTCGTGTCCAGGCAGGATGGCGTATAAAATCCATGATGATCATTGACATACATCTCGTAGATCGTCCCCCATTGCTTTAAATTACTCATGCACACGGTCTTTTGGGCCAGAATTTTGGCCCGTCGCAAAGAAGGTACAACAATGCTTAAAAGGAGAGCAATAATAGCAATCACAACCAGTAATTCAATCAGGGTAAATCCCCGGTTTTCTGTATTCCGTTTTTGCATCTTGACACTCCCTGTTAGAAACGCCATCCTTACCTGAGACATTCCCCGAGACCTCGACCTTAAGTCGGGGCCTCGAGAAATAGGCATTTGCATCTGAATCAAAAAAGTCCGGAACACTGCTCTACAGCGAACAGCCTTCGCCTTCCGGATCGTTGCATTGCAGCCATTCTACAGCCAGAACCGACAAATCATAAATATTGACATAGCAGTCCGGCTTGCCTTCAGGCCCGCCGATATCGGACGTCATCAGCGGATTCAGATACCGCCCGACCGCTTCATTATAGACCAGCAGATCATCGCAAACCGGCTCATTGACGGTAATCACGATTTCATCGTAAATATCGCCCTCAAGTCCCGCCAGCCCGTCATTGACCGCCAATCGCAGGGTATAGATACCCGCCTGGCTGAATGTGGCGGTTGTCTGCACCGCATTGGGATTGCCAAAGCTGACAAAGGCAGCCAGTTCAGGATTGGTCACCGTCCAGACACCCGCAAGGGTATCTTCTGCATTGAGGTCATAGACATCCGCATCCAGCGTCACAGAATCATTAAATTGCTTAATCAGCTCTGTCGGGATATCCGGATCAATAGTCACGCGGGGAATCGCGTTGACACCCTGCTGGGCAAGACCCGCCAGAGCACTCGGCGTCAGGGCATAACTGTACAGACGCACATCATCAGCCATGCCATTGAGCGAGTGGCTCGCATCACGACGACCGCCGATAGACATTTTAGAGGCTGCACTATAGCGGATTAACTCCTGTGTCTGCACGCTGGCATCTTCCACACCATCCACATACAGCACCGCACGCTGCCCATCGAAAGTTCCGGCCAGATGATGCCAGTACCCATCCAGAATATTGGTTTTGCCGGTCACCCAGACCTGCCCGGTATCCCCCTGCAGAACAAATTCTGCCGTATTGGTATTTTCGGTTTTGCGCAGCACCCAGTTAAACGGCATCGTTCGGCCGATTAAGGTACGATAACCTCCGCTGAGAGGGTTGGCTTTAATCCAGCCTGCGGCGGTCATTTCCCACCGCAATCCCAGGACATTGGGATCCTGAGCGGTCACATCGTTGACATCCACAATCCCATTGCCGAGGAATTCCAGCGCGCCGTTGCCGACCCAGCCGGACACCCAGCCGGGAACCGAATTCGGATCAGCCAGACCGGCCAGGAATCCATCATCGGAGACGGTATTTCCCGCAGCCGCATCCAGCATATCCGCGGCCAATGTCGCCTGCGGCATGTCTTCAAATCCCCACCGTCCCAGCAGCACATCATCCACCGTGGTATTCTTGACACGCACATTTAACATATCTTCACCCGTGTAGTTATGGGCATCCGTGACGGATACTTTCAGCACGTATTCCCCTCGCCCACCGACAAAATTCACACGGGCATTCAGGTCATGTTCAGTCTCACCCGTTGCCGTACCGAAAGACATCGCCGGACCGCTGACTTGGGTCCACTGCACAATCAGATTTGCCGCCGGGGTATCGGTATTGGTCACCACCGGCTGCATCACCAGCGAATTTTGCGGAAGTACCAGCGTCGTATTGACACCGGCTTCCACAACCGGGGCAAAGGGATTGGACGAATACACACCGAGGTTATCAAGCAGAATCCGGTTGGCCCCGCGACTCAAATCAAAGTTGATTGAATTAAACGAAGCCGCGGTGGCACTTTGAAAATAGCTTAAATCAGCCTTCTCCAGAAGAACCATATCGGTTTTAAGATCGATGATTTTCAGCGTATACGTACCATGCCATGTTCCCTCAATAATGATTCGATAGGGATTAATAATCCCGCTGTCGAAATTGCTGGCTGCCAGAAGACCCGTCGAATCAATGGTACTCCAGACGCTTCCATTGTAAATCGCTATCGTCGTCCCCTCATATCTGAGATTGAACACCGAGGGAGTCGTCGTGGAAGTGTTGTTCTGCAGATTAAAATTGATATCACGACCCGTCGGGGCATCTTCGAATGCAAAATCAAATGTCACGTAAAAGTAAGCGGAAATGGGCGAGAACCCCTGCCGGAAAAAATACGTTGACGACTGGCCGTTATTCAGCGCCGTCAGCCGTACCGAAGAAGTTCCATTCAATAGATTCGACTGGGCCAGTGTCACAGGGCTGCCTTTGACCCATCCATCAGGCGTCCCGGCCGTCCACAGCTCGAAATCTCCATTGGTGACCATCAACGCCGCCTGAACCTGCGACAATGACACAAGCAGCGCCACAATCATCCACCATGTTACCTTTTTCATAATCATTGCCTCCATTAAAAGTATTTTTAACTTTATTTAATTACACAGGTTAATTTGCCAAAACAGCCATCCATCCCGAATGTTTATTCCGTTGAGTCTTTGGATTGAACTCCCAAAACAGGACTGCCTAAAAAACAGCGGTCTGAATTGATGGGATCCTTTTCAGAACTGACCATGTGATCGGTGGTAATAATAGTCAGGAAACGGTCTTGCGGCTGTATCGGAATACGGACCGCTTCGGACGAATCGATGGGCATGGCAAGCAGACTCTTGCGAACCTGGCCATCCACCACAATCCAGAAATCCGCCCGCCCGGCCTGAGCGTCAGAAGCAGCCGGTCCCTCCAGCGTCGGATTTGGTGCAATCGCACAGAGTGTTTCAAAAGAGACAATCTCCAAATCCGTCAAATCGTTTCGTATCGCATCCAAATCAAAGGTGATGCCGGCGTTGGCGTGCATCGTAATGGCCGGTTGTCCCGGATATCCATAAGTCGTATTGCCAAGGGTCAGGCGACCTTGTTCGGAGTCATAGACATTGCTCAGAACGGATATATCTTTACGAATGTTTCCCGAGGTATCCGGGCATTCTTTAAACAATGTTCCCTCGGAACTGACCACAATCGGCCCCTCGCCGCCGTCCGGCACAAAAACCCCGTCCACATATTTCAGTGCATCCACCTTCGAATACGGCGATGTGGTCTTGCGTATCGTAGCTCCGCGCTGCTGATATTCCATAAATCGTCCATCAGTCGGATCGATCACCATCTGCGAATTCCCGCCGCCAAAGCCGCTGCCTCCGCTGACGATATCGGCCAGGTCAAGCTCGCCGCCCCGCCAGACCAACCCCGTCCGGGAATCGATACTTCGCACAAACTCCTTCGGCTGTACCGGAATCGACACCACCTCTCCTGCACAGTTCACACGTCGGGCCTGGTCCACCTGCAAAAGATGGCTGCTGCCCACCGCCTGCCCCTTGGCCCCGGGAATCAGGGATGCCTTGCCCTTGAACAAATGTACATCACTGGTCCCGTCAAAATCCGCCTTGATCGCAAACTCCGTCCCAAGGTCTATCACCGTGGCCATCGGCGTTTCGACCGTAAAGCCCTGAGAACGGGTCGGCACATGGGCAAACAACCGTCCCGACCGCAGAGTCATATCATCGACCGTATTGAGTACAAACTCGGCAGGCGCCTCAATCACCACCTCGGCTCCATAATCGAACTCGACTTTCACAATACCCTTTTGAAGCCAGAAAGATGCAGAACCGCTTGCCAGCCGGGTTCCTGTCGAATAGGTCTGCCCGCCGGAAAAAACAGCATCGATACTGTCAGTCAGCGTGGCAACGGTTACCGCTCCCTGCGGAGAAAACCGCAGAAACAGGATAATCAGCACCGTCGCCGCAATCGAAACAAACAAGGTAAGCACCGAAGACCGGCTCATTTTATAAACCACCTTCTCGCGTTTGACCTGCTGGATAAGTTCCTTACTCAAATCCGCCTTCACATCGGCAATACACACCGTCGGAGCAGTGCTTTCTTCCTGAGCCAGCGATTGCAGAAGGATTGTATAATCCTCGGACTGCTCCTCGCCAGCCGGCGCTGTACCGGAAAGACGCCCCGCATCACCATACGGCGACAATTCGCCATACAACCGCATGAAATCCAGGTATTGCCCCACCGCCTCTGAATCTTCAATCAGCAGCCGATTCAACATGGCCTTTTGCTCTTCGGTCATGTCGCCCTCAAGAGCATGCAAAAGCAATTCATTAAATTGAGATTGTCGGTCATCGAATTTCATTGGGCATCCCACACCGAAAGCGTCCGGTGAATACATCGCTGCAAGTTGGTATGAATGGCCGTCATGGTTTTATAAATCATCGCTACGGATCGGTTCATCTTTTCCGCTATGGATTGATAAGTCTGATTATCTTCGTAACGCAGGCTCAGAAAATATTTCTCTCGCTCGTTGAGTTTTTTAATGCACCCTTCCAGCGCAGGCAATCGGAAATCCGAATCACTCGGAATGCGGCCGGATTCGTTTAAAACAATCTGAAAAGCTTCGTCGCTGAGAAAAACCGCCTTTTCCCGGTGCTGCTTTTCACGATATTTAAGAACCCGAAATCGCGCAATCGTCATCCCCCAGGCCGCGAAATTCGACTCCGCCTCAAAACGATCAAACTGCTTCCACATCTCCATCATCGTTTGCTGAAGCAGATCCTCGGCATCCTGCCGCACCGGCACAAGACCCAAAATGAACACGAATATCCGCTTTTGATTGACGGAATAGAGCTTTAAAAACTGCTCATATCGGTCCGGCCTGGATTTGTCCTGTTTTTCGCTTTCCATTATCCACTGCTTCCAAAATCGAATTTTCCCACTACGATTATAAAGGTAAGACCTCCAAATCGCAGATTTTTCACCGATTTCTTACAAAAATAAGGAGTTTTAATATAACCAATCCTCTGATAACGCCGCAATTATTTGCAGCAAACGATAAAAAAAGCGATGGCAGCCTCTAAGGAACTGCCATCGCCATAATCGATCAAAACAACCTTTATTCCACCAGCAATGCCATGTCGATATACTGGCCGCCGCCGGTTTGATGCGTATGTACAGCCAGCGTATTCTGACCCGCCGCCAACGCTTTCTTCATCGCCTCGGTTACGTCAAAAATCTGGTAGCCGGTCGCAAATCCGGTATGACTCCAGATTTTTTGGCCGTTCACGAACACCTCGGTATCTTCATCATAGAAAATCACAAGAGCAGCAGTTTTAATATCTTTATTTTTAACATCAAAGATCTGCCGCAGCCAGATGTCGCCGGTCTGCCATGAAGTACGTACTCCCGGCAGATCATTGCCAAACGGCGCCCGGCCGGTTTTCCATGCCTGGTCATTAAACGAAGCCGTAATCCAGCCGTCCGCGGGCTGCTCGGTGGTATAATGATAGTCTTTGCATTTATCCCCATCGGCCGCAGCACCCACCAGAACCTGCCAATCTTGTTTTCGGGCCTTTGCGTGACCCGCAGAAGGACCGGTCTTTTCATAGGCCGCCTCACGTGATGTGGCCTCATGCAGCTTTGCCATGTCGAATTTCGGCTTGCGATCATAATAATACAGACCATTCTGTTCCTGCTCAATATCCGTCAGTTGGGTATAACAGAACCCAAACATGTCCGGATTATCCAGTAATGCAGCAACCAGCCCCGCATACCGGGTATAGAATTCATCCAGACTCTTCGGGCCTGTCCCATACCCCCATCCTCCATTGATATTCCAGCCGATGCCGCCAAATTCACTGATCATAAATGGAATGCCTAAATCTGCATTCCGGGATCCACCGCTGTATCGTGTCGGCATCTCCAGAAGATTATTCTGGAAGAAGGCCAGCCATTGTTTCTTAAACGACTCCGGGTCCTGATTATAATCATGGATATCCCGCATTTCGGGGTGAGCCATCGTATGACTCCATCCGCTGGTCTCAAGAAGAGGACGGGTCGGATCGACGGCCTTAGTCAGATAAAAAACGGTCTGCTGAATCTCGCCGGCCTCCGATGGCGTCTCATTGAACGGACACCAGCCCACAATGGCCGGGTGATTGCGGTCACGGACCAGCAGCTCAACCCACTCGTCCACATAAGCGGCATAGCCTTCCGGCTTGTAATTATAACCCCAGTTGGGATATTCGCCCCAGACTAAGTAACCAAGCTTGTCGGCCCAGTACAGAAACCGCGGCTCAAAGACCTTCTGATGCAGCCTCGCCCCGTTGTATCCGGCCGCCATGCTTCGCTCGATATCTTTCTTCAATTCGTCATCCGTCGGTGCTGTCCAGATGCCATCCGGATAAAATCCCTGGTCCAGAATCAATCGCTGAAAAATACGCTGACCGTTAATCAGCACCGCCCGGCCGTCAATCTTGACCGACCGCAGACCAAAATAACTCTGCACCTTATCAATTGGTTTGGTTCCATCCTGTAAAGTCAACTCCAGGTCATACAGAAATGGGGTCTTCGGCATCCAGAGCCGCTTTTCGCTCAGATTCACCACCAGCCGATTGTCACGCCACACGGCCTTGACTGTCTCAGCACCCACGGATTTCCCATCAATCAGGGCTTTGGCCGTCACCGTCATTCCCGGCACCGTGCCGTTGACCGCAACTTCAATCAGAATGCGAGATTGCTCCGGGTCGGGCACAATCGAAAACTGCTCGATATAAGCCTGCCCCACCGCCTCCAGCCAGACCGGCTGCCAGACACCCGTCGTCCGCGTATAAACACAGCCTTCACTGACACCGTGGGCCTGTTTACCCGTCGGCTGCTGACCGCTGCGGGTATCGTCAAAGACCCGCACCACCACCTCATTCTTGCCTGTTGTCAGCACATCCGTCACTTCAAAGGCAAAGGCCGCATTGCCGCCGC
>JBDKVE010000303.1:0-31797 GCA_039679345.1 Anaerohalosphaeraceae bacterium | reverse complement strand
GCACAATTAGTCAAAGCCATCAACGACAAAGGCGGTCATCACGACACCGGCATTCTCGGATCGAAGTGCATCTTCCGAGTCCTGTGTGACGGCGGACGGACCGACACAGCCATGGTCATGCTGGGGCAGAAAACCTGGCCCAGCTACGGTTACTGGATTGAAAGCGGAGCAACCTCCCTTTATGAGAACTGGACGAACGCCCCCGGCTCGATGAACCATATCATGTATGGGGATATCAGCGCCTGGTTCTACAGCTATCTTGGCGGGATTCAAGCCGATCCGGAAAAGCCGGGATTCAAACATAGTATGATTAAACCCTATTTCGTCAAGGGAATCGATTGGGTCAGGGCGGAACACGCTTCGTCTTACGGGAACATCAAGGTTGACTGGAAGATCAGCGGCGACACGTTCAGATGCATTATCGAGATGCCCGTCAATACAGACGCAACGGTACACCTGGTGACCAGCGACTCGCAATCCATTAAAGTCGATGGCGCCGGGTATAAGTATATGGGCCAACAGAACGGTCGAGAGATTTATTCCGTCGGTTCGGGCAGGTATGTATTTATCGGGCTCAAGTAAGCAACAAGCGGCTGCAATCGATATTGGCCTGGAAAGTCGTGATGGATTGGGCTTGCGGCCTGCCATCGGACATCCTTGTCTAAATCGTCCCAAACAATAGACGTTTTGTCGGGAAAAGTAAAGTTATATTTTCAAGAATTAGAATATTAAACAGTTTCTGGTTGTAGTGGGGTTGTATACATTCCAGCATGACGATGCTGCTATAAATAGTAAATAAGAAGGATTGGTTATTCAGATTTGCGAACGACAAGCTCACTATCCAGATAAATTGCGTCTACTGGCTTTGCCAAAATCAAAAATCGGTTCATTCCTGCTACCAAATTGATTTCTGCGTAAAACAACCGAATAACCAAAACATCGGTCGAAAAACCATTGTTCACTGGAATACGGGCTTTGTCGAAGATTCAAACACAATCGGGCCAGCACAAAACGGAGAAGCCGGTAAATGGGAGGTATTGTAGAGAGTTGCCTGTGGATTAGGAGCCCATCCATAACGCATCGCTACCGGATCTGCCACTTCAGAATTGAACAAAATAACCTGATTGCCATCAATCATTGCACATGCGGGATACCATCGGCCCCCAGCGTCGGCAACCTCAAATCCTTTCAGCGAGTCTCCATCCAGAGAACACAGCGGTCCCGTGGCCGGATCAAAACCAACTTTCAGTCTCGTGCCTTCTTTCTGAAATGCACCATTATACAATGGCCCGGAACAGACCGTACTTATCTGACCGTAAAGGTGAGCCTGTGCCCATAAACTCAACCGCCGCGCAACCTCGCGCTTGGCCGACGGATGCACGTTCGTCGGATGTCCCAAGTCCATCGTCACAGCCATCCCCAGATTCGGCAGCGTGTTTAACATCCGAAACTGCATCTCTCGAAATAGCATCCACGGACGGTTCAGATTGGGTAATTGCACATAATAAAAAGGAAAATCCCCCTGTCCCCATCGTCGACGCCAGCTTTGGATCAACGCCTCGAAAAGCCGCTGATTGTAATGCGGATCCCAGGCGATTTGATTGGATGCATCTGTCGCATTGGTCTCGCCCTGATACCAGATTACCCCACGGATGGCAAATGGAATCAAATCTGCAGTGTCCGCATTGAACAAAAAACTTGGCTCAAAGGGATGGTGCGGCATCGGGACCTGATGTGGTCCGTCAAACCACGCACCCAGATTTTGACGAGCACGCGCACGATGCCAGTCCGGCGCCGCAGATGCATCAATCCACTGTTTGGTCAGGGGATAAAGCAACTCCGTGATCAGCGCCTCCGGCGGCATAAAAGCCTCCATCGAAGCCCCACCCACAGCGCTTTCAATGATCCCTACCGGCACATGAGCAGCATGATAAATATTCCGGGCATAATAATAGGCCACCGCCGAGATGGGAGCAGCCGATTCCCGGGAACACACTTGCCAGGATCCATTATAAAAAGCATCAACTGTCACTCGCTCGATTTGTTCCTGCGTCCAAACGACAGCGCTGGTTGATGGATTACCTTGGCGATTCAGTAACCGGATTTGTGGATAATTATCGGCTAATGATGCCTGATTTTTCCAGTCGGCATCTTGCTGGCATGGCCAGTCCATGTTCGACTGTCCGGCGGCATACCATACTTCCCCCACCAGCACATCCGTAAATGTCAGTGTCCTGGACGTGTCCAGACAGACCAATTCATAAGGTCCTCCGGCCTCCATCGCCGGAAGATCAACACGCCATCGCCCATTCGCATCCGCGATGGTTTGGATTGTGGTACTGCCCAGTTTTACTGACACTGCCGAACCGACATTGGCTGTTCCGAAAATCGGTATCGGCATCTGCCGCTGCAGAACCATATGATTGCCAAACACCCAGGGCATTGCCAGGCCGCCATAATCACCGGTGACAGCCCTGGCAACCGTTCGCGCGATGATCGCAGCTCCATTTTTGTCCGGGTGCAGTCCATCAGGGATAAACTGAGGTTCTGAAATTAATGGTCCATTCAAGTCAATCACAGGCAGATTTAATGCGTCGGCCAGTTGCCGGATCAGCACATCGGCTTCGGCTTTTGTTTTCTGGATTTCCACATAGGGTTCGTAAGGCGGCACGACCGGCAACAACGAAGCCAACCAGATTTTGGGTGCCGGCATTATAGAAACATTCTGAAAACGCTGAATCAGATCCTTGTAATCCTGAGTGAAATGAGGCTTGTTTTTCTGCCATTCCGGAACCGAAGCATCGTTAATGCCTATACAGATGATGACAACGTGGGGTTTGAAAGACATGGCACTTCGATATTCAGGTTGTTCCAAATAGGGCATTGTCGTTCCCATGCTGACACGAGCTCCGGAACAACCAAAATTTTTAACCTCATATCGGCCTCCGAGCAGTTTCTGGAGTTGTGCCGGGTACGAATTTTCCTGACGATTATCAATCTTCATACCGTAGGTAATACTATCCCCCACACACGCTATACGGATCTTCTCCGGGTAGTCATCCGGTCGGACTGGGAAGGTTTGAGCCAAATTCAGGGCTGAAACAAGCAAAAAAACGAAAATCCAAAAAGCTCTTGTTTTTCTTTTAAAAGTTTTTATCGAGCTACTCATTCGTCGGCATGGATTTTTTGACATATCCACAAATAACATCTCCCGGAAGGAACCTGATTACTCAAGCCACCCGTTTATAAAAAGCATAAAATCGTCTAAGTCGACATTTAAGTCGCTCGTAAAATCTGCCTGACCGCAAAAGCCGCAATCAACCTTGAGCCATTGTTCGGCAAATCGAGAAAAATCAGCCAGATCAACATCGCCGTCAGGTTCAAAATCCCCTCGCTTGGGTGCCATCGACAGGTATGCATCGGCAAAACGCTCACCCAGTTCGACCAGTCCTGCCGCACTGTAATGCACGTTATCTGCGTTCACGGGCAGGTCATCGGTGTTAATCCACTCGGTCAGCGGATCCGAGGCGGCTGCATTCACCATCGCTGTTCGAACCGTGGCATTATACGTACCCATCACCGTCCGGATTCGGCCAATGATAAATCTCATATCAGGAGCTGAAAATTCCGTCCGGATTGCATCAATGAGCTTGTTAAGGTTTGCTTCATATGCATTGGCAGCGGTCAGGTTTCCGGCGTCGGTTTCACCCTGCATCCAGAACATCCCAGCAATCTCAGGCATATCCCCGCGATTGACAATCGCCTGCAAAGCCGGCAGTACCGCCGACGTCTTGAATACATGGTAGCGAACACCGTTAAAACCTTCGCTCGGACTCCAGGTCGGCAGGCCGGAATCCCAGTCACCTGCCCCATCACCACTGCGAAGTCCTCGCATTAAAGCTGAACCGCTCATGCCGTATTTGACAATCGCAATGTTGTCATAAGGCAGTGCGTCTTTCAGGGCTCTGCCCAGCGACATTTCAAAACCCGAATGCGTCCCGGCCAGATAGTTGCCCGAACCCAGTTGGAGGGGTCGAAATGCCGTATCCGCAGGGCGATCCCATGCGTTGTAATTCGGGACATTGTCGCCCGCTAAACGGCCGCCCACCCAGAATTCCACATCGGTTTGCGGACTCTGATACAGTGCCGGATATTCGGTATTCAAGCCGGAACCGGCCGCGTTGGACTGGCCGCCGATCAGAAAGACTTTGACTCGCTTGCCATAGTAATCGTTGTCGGCAATGTTGACGCTGACATCCGGTATCACAAGTTTATCATAAAACCTGTCGCCGCTGGAACAACTGTGGCTGATAACAACCGAATGCGGCCTTTCAAAGATTTTATCATCAACCGCGGTTACGGTCACCGTTTGCGGCTGGTTGTAATTGGCCGGCGTAAAGACCATCGTATCCGTTTCAATGCCGTTCACTTTCAGCGAGACCTGGCCAGATTCTGAAGGGATTAATGTGACAGTAACATCCTGCTTCGGCACGCCGCCCAGAACGATTGTGTAGGTATCCGAGGTCGGCCCTTCTTCTTTCACCAACAATGTTTCCTCACTGAGATGGGCATCCAGGTCAATGGCCTCATAGACGGTGTGAGCGATAATTGCAGCGCCATTTTTGTCCGGGTGCAGTCCATCAACCGTATAGCATTCCGAGTGTGACTCTAGGGGCGTATAAAGATCGGTCATAGGAAGCCCTTCGTCTAAAGCAACCTGTTCAATCAGTGGGACACATTCGGCCATGTTAGTGTAAATAGCAGGATAGGCATAAGGAGGAGAGAAAACCGGCATCAGTGTCCCGAGATAGACCTGCGGATGACTTGACAGCGTCTTGAAATCGCTAATCAGATCTTTGTAATGCGCCACGAAAACCGGCTCGTTTGTCTCCCACTGGCCGACAGAACAGTCGTTGATGCCCAGGGCGATGAACACGATATCCGGCTCAAATGCGATGGCCGCATTGTATTCGGGACTTCCTTTATACGGATTCGATGATATCTGTGAAACCCTCGCCCCGCTGCGGCCGAAATTGCCCACCTGATAGCCGGGCCCCAACATCGCCTGAAGTTGAGCCGGATAGGAATTGGTTCCGATGTCCGGAATGCCATATCCATAAGTAATACTGTCACCGATACAGGCCACCTTGGCAACAAATTCCGGCTTGGTGGTGAAGGACCACGGTTGGCCGGAATGTTTTGCTGTACCCTCATAGGTGTCCACCTGCCAGTAATAGGTCGTTGAAAAGGCAAGGTTTCCGGGCGGATCATAAGTTGTCTGGAGGACGTTATTCACGACCTTGGGATTGGCAACCGCCGTCGGATTGGTCCCGAAATACACATCATAGCCGGTCGGGGTGCATAACGAAGGCGCTGACCACTCCAGAACCGCAGTCGGCTGCACACCCGTGGCGCCGTTAGCCGGCCCAACGATGCCGGCAGCAGCCGAGATCGAGATAACGACATCATCGAGGTCCATGCCATTGCCCGCAGCAGGTTTGTACCATCGGACTTTCACATCGCCAGACTGGTTGATGGCAATCGTTGTTTTCGACCAGGGCAAAAGCGAACCTAATGTAATACTGCCGGCCGTCGTCCAGGTTTCGGTTCCGTTCAGGGTATCTGTAGTCCATTGGATAACAACGGTTCCTGTACTGGAACCTGAGTACGTGTTCCACCAGAACTCTACGGCGCCAACACCTTCGGCGCCGGCAGGGTCGACCAGGACATACTGGCCAGTCGTGTTATTATTCCCAAACACAGCCGATTGAGCCCCGCCATGTTTCGTATTGGTCCAAATGCCGGCGTACTGGTAGCCAGCCTTGCCGCCTTCCCAATAATCACCGCTGGAGTCAGTAATCTTAAATCCGGCCGTAACTTTCGTAGTACTCGGGCTGTCAGGAAAGCCTTCAGCAACCTCAAAGCCTGTCTGAGCGATAATTGCAGAATAGGCATTGACCGCTGTCAGGATCAAAATGACAGTTATAATAAAACAGGCACATTTACGGTGATTCATGGCAAATCCCATTAATCCAAGTTAAAACTCTATTCGTATTTTCAAGCATAGATTGAAAACGATATTATCATACAAAAATAACCTTTTTCGCTTATCAAGCCGGAAAATAGCGTCTGCCTTGTACGATTCGTTTATTCGCACACATACCAAATCACCAGATTCGAGACAATACACATCTCGAAGGACTTCCCCTGGGCACAGTGTAACCTGCTCCTGATAATCGATTAAAACAAACAGCGGCTGCCTGGATGCAGCCGCTGTTTTTAAAGAAGATAAAACTATTTACGTTTTCTAAGCAGCAATCCGCCAAGGCCCAGCAGGACCAGTGTGGCCGGTTCGGGAATCTCTGAGACCATGACATCATCAACACAGAAGAAGGGTTTGTTCGTTGCTGGATTCCCATTGCCGATCATCGTAATTTTAATGAAGAGCATGTCACCGGCGTTCAGTAACCCGGTCGTGAAGCCCTGGGTGAAAAAGTGGTCTTCCTTGGAATTATCAACCAGCCAGTTATCACCCTTAGCAAGCACGGTGACCGGGCCGCCGATAGCACTGGTCGCCGTAGCGGCGTCCGCACCGACCAGCAGGTCATACGATGTACTTACCATGCGGGTTCCATCGACTGTCTCGGCTGCCAGCATCACCGAAAACTCGTAGGCCTTGTCGCTGGCGATGGCAATGCCCTTGCTGGTAATGCTCGTGCCATCCACAAGCGAAATCCAGAGCTTCGTCACAGGGATGGTGGTGCCAAAATTATTGGTAGCGAAAATACGCGAAGAGTTTGCCCCTCCCGGACCTGCAACAGTCCAATTGGCCAGGAAATCAGCTCCGGCGGGATTTGCTACCGCATAACCCTGAAAATCATCGCTGTAGATGACCCCTGCGCCTGCTGCCGCCGCCAGGGCCACAGACATCATTACCACTGCTACTTTTTTCATCGTTCCATACCTCCGCAAAATTAAATCCTCTTTTTTATTCCGGGAATGGACCATCCATTGACCGGGTTTCTCGCGTCTATTTGCCTGCCTTTCATTTGAAACAACATTTTACGTCTTATCCCGGGCTTGCCGTTATTTACGGTCGATGTTCCCTCAGATCTTATCGCCACTTCCTCGGGATATAATACAAGTTCGTCGGATCCGTCCAAACAATTGATGTACTTTCATCATTATATCGAACCACGCTGCCGTCGGTATAGCCGGCATTCATTTTCAAATCCTGTATCCCTGAAGGCAATGGGCCAGTAATCTTGTTGGTAAGTCTATAGATCCAGAAGACCTCAACATAATTTCCGAATTGCGGATCGACATTGTTTGTGTAGAAAGTGATCTCGCCACTCCCTCTGTTCGGTTTATGTGCCAGCCAAAAGTCGTTGTAACCGGTCACTGCACCCCAGTAAAAGACAGAATCTGAAACCAGCAAATTGGCCTGCATCTTGTCGCCTTTACCCGTTGGGCCGGTGAACTCCATGGCACCGACAAGTCCACCTTGAAACTTATAACCGCCCCAGTACAGATTGTAGGAGGTCTGAGTTCCCTCAAGGGTATAATAGGGTGTTTTCGTTTTATAGTCGACATACTGCCGCTGCAACTCGCTCAAGTCCTTAGCAGGCCCCAAAGGGCAGACGAACATATTCACCTGCGGCAGATAGCTTCCTAAATAATGGTAGGTCCCTTCGTGTTTTGACCGACTCTTATCATGCTGGGCGTAATTCAAATAGTTGACCACGCTAAAACTGCCATTCGGCCGTTCCGCGGGGTGCGGCGGATAGAGCCCATCGTTGTCCGACGCATAGGCGAACAGGCCTGTGAGGGTTTGGTGCTGGTTGTTGGCACATAGCATCATGTTGGCTGAATCCTTGGCCTTTCGCAGGGCCGGCACAATCACTGACAATAGCAGTGCGATAATCGCAATCACAACCAGCAGTTCAATTAATGTAAATCCTTTTCTGTTCATCTGCTTTTCAGTCCTTTTGGAAAATCCTTACTTTCGGCCTTTCCTCTGACAAGCCTTTTCAGGCATACTTTTTCACACGCATTTATCCCCTCGCCAGACAGCTCCGGATGCATCCGAAGCTGTCCCGCCGGAGTCTTAAAACATTACTGAATACCGCTGTGACAGATTCCTTGCGTCAATTACCCGAATCTTTTTTACTGGCATAGAGACTGGGGCGAACGGCCGCAGTCCAGCCAACTTTCGGCAAATTTTGTAATGTCATACAAATCCACCCGACAGTCGGGTTCACCGAGCGGCCCGCTGATATCCATCATGGGTCGTTCCACACAGATCGATTCACCCGTAACCGTGACATAAAGATCAGCGGCTCCCCAGGCGTCCAGCGGATAGTTGTAAAGCCGCAGGTCATCAATTGAACCCCCAAACGGCTGGCTGCCGTTTTTACAGTTGCCGATATATAAGGCTTCGTCATAATCGGCAAACAACCGAAGCCCCGTCATTGTACCGACAGATTGGCCGTTGATGTACCACGTACAGACTCCGGTCGCACCATTATAACTTAAAACATGATGGAACCACAGTTGCCGCGGATACTGTCCAGGCGATAACCACGTTCCAGGCGCCGTATTGAACCCGCCAGTATAGTCGAGTGAATTGTAACGGTCCACTTCCAGCAACTCATAGCCTGTGGTGGGGCCGCTAGCAATCATCGATTCCCATTGACGGCCTGTTGTATCGGTCGCTTTATCCCACCACGCCAGCGTCCAGTTCGGATTTGCATAAGCCGTGGTTGCGATGTAAGCAGAAACAGCGGTTGCACTAATCGGAAAATCAATTGCATCACCAGGGGCTACTATACCTGCCGCATACGAAACGTCGGTAGAAGGAATGGCATTGTTGCCGCCGACAACATCGTTAAGGTTGCCGTCGAACGGCCAGTGACCAATCAATTTCTCGAGGCTCAATGCGGCCTGACGGGTCTCCTTGGAGGCGCCGTTTGCAGTGATAATCGCCTTGCAATAGTACAGTCCTTCATCGTCAAGCTGTGCATCGGAAATCTCAAGCGTGGTGGTAGTTGAGAGAATTCCGGTCTGGCCTACCTTGTACCATTCATACGCCATGCCGGTGCTGTCCATCGTATAGGGATTGATCGCCTCGACTGTGAAAACGGCTGTTTCGCCGGCTGCAACCCACATATCAGCAGGTTCAGTCACGATAACCGGGGTTTGTGGAACCGTGGTAAAACTCCAGACCGGACTTGAATGCGAAATGGGCGTATAGGGGGCCACAAGATTCGGCTCCAGGGCCTCGACGCGCCAGTAATAAGTCGTATCATTGGCCAGTGCCGGGCTGGGGGTGTAGGTCGTGCCCGCCTGTGCGGGGATGTAGTAGTCCGCATCCGCCGCGGTCAGGTTCAGCGCATTCGGATCGAGATACACATTGTAACCGACGGGCGTATACATCGCGGGGGCCCACCAAGACAACTGAACATTGACGGGCTGGTTCACTGCCCCATTGCTCGGCGACACAAGAGCCGGATAGGGGGTCTTAGAAATCATCACATCATCAACACAGAAGAAGGGTTTGGATCCTAGATATTGGCCGAGGAATGTGACCCTGATAAAGAGTTTGTCACCGGCGTTCAGGGTCCCGGTCTTGAAGTTCTGGGTGAAAATATGGTCTTCCTTGGAATCATCAACCAGCCAGTTATCACCCTTAGCAATCACTGTGACCGGACCACCGATAATACTCGTCGCCGTAGCGGCGTCCTGGCCGACCAGCAGGTCATACGATGTCCGTACCTGGCGGGTGCCATCGTAAGTTTCACATGCCAGCATCACCGAAAACTCGTAAAATGTATCACTTGCAACGGTAATGCCGTTTTGGGTGGTAATGCTCATGTTGTCCACGAGTGTAATCCAGACTTTTGTCACAGGGATGGTGGTGCCGAAATTGTTGGTAGCGAAAATGCGCGAGGAGTTTGCCCCGCCAGGACCTCCGACAGTCCAATTGGCCAGGAAGTCTGCACCGGCGGGATTTGCTACCGCATAGCTCTGGAAATCATCGCTATAGATAACCTCCGCATTAACGGCTGTCATGAAGGCCGCTGCCATCATCAATACTGCTATTCTTTTCATCTTTAATTCTCCTAATATCATTAAAACAATTGTTTTTCATTGCAGTGAAGAACTAGTTACTGCAGTCGGACGCGGGGGAAAGGCCGCATTTGAGCCACTCGGCAGCCACCTCCGCAAATTCATACAAATCCACCTTGCAGTCGGGCACGCCGTTCGGGCCGGTAATGTCCAGTTCCGGCCGTTCCAGGCATACATAAATGCCGGGGTTGAAGTTCGTGTACAGGTTCGCAACCGCCTGGGCATCCAGCGGATAAGTCCAGATACGAACATCATCCAGCAGGCCCTTATAAGGGGCGGTCGTAGCGGTCAGATTCTCGGCGCCGAAGATCAGAGGTTGATCATTGATGGTCGGGGTGCCGGTACTGACGGCCTGGTTCCGCAGAGTGCCGTCAAAATATATCTTGCCTGTTTTGGTTGCAGCATCATAGGTACCGGTGATCAGGCGCCAGCTGCCGGTGTCGGCACTGAAGCCCGAGTACAGGTCGCTGAACGACTGCCGCAGGGTATGAACAGCATTGCCGATGTTGTTATTGGTCAAAATGAAACCGCGGGCCGGATCAAAATCCTGCTTGCAGACAAATGCCCCCCAAGGGTCTGCAGAGACCTTTTCGGGCATATTCACCCAGCAACTGACAGTGTAGCCCTGCGGATAGAAATTAAAGAAACTGGCGCTGTCGGAAACGGTCACCAGACGGGTCACTGTGCCGTTCAATTCAATCGCGCCGCCGTTCTTGCCGACCGCAACACGATATTCCGACGCGGTCGCGATATGGGCCGGGGCGCCGGGAACTTCTTCCTGAACCGAGTCGGCCAGGAAACCATCGGTTGTGTTGGGATCATCTAGTTTCCACCAGCCGGCCAGACGCCGAGTCATTACTTGGGCGGCTGCCGAAGTCGTCGAACTGGGCAATGTGTTGGATGCCGTGCAGGTATAGAATCCTTCGTCGGCAAGCTGCACATCGGTCAGCGTCAGAGTGACGTTTGTTTGGCCCGTTAGAAGCGAGCCGTCTTTATACCACTGGTACGACGCGGCGTTCAAGGCTTCCAGCGTTAACACCACCGTATCCCCGGCCGGAACGGTCCGACTGGCCGGGTTGGTTACAATAACGACGGCCATCGGGGCAGTGGTAAACTCCCAGGCCGGACCCGAATGAGGAATCGGCATATAGGGAGCGACAAGATTCGGCTCCAGCGCCTCGACTCGCCAGTAATAGGTTGTGTCGTTGGCCAGCACCGGGCTGGGGGTATAGGTTGTGCCCGCTTGGGCAGCACTGTACCAGGTCGCATCAACAGCCGTCAGGTTCGGTTCATATGGATCGACATATACATTATAGCCGACCGGTGTGAAAGCCGTAGGTGCCGTCCAGCTCAGTGTTACATCCGTTACCACATTGTTTTCGCTGTCGGCAGGAGACACATAGGTCGGAAATGGGGTGGTGTTTTCGTAGGTGGCTTCAAAGTGAGATTCCCAGGTGGGCTGATTGACGGTTACTCGGCCGATTTGAATGACACCGTTGGTGGTCGCATTCGTAGTGTCCATTTCAACCCCGCCGGCGCTGATCACACCGAGTTCGTTGACAAACATCAGGGCATACTGGGTATCCTTGTCCAGAGGAATATAATCAAAATACCAAGTCATCAGTGACAGGTTAGTCGCCGCCGGGAAATCAATGTAATTCGTCGAGGTCCCCAGCAGAGTATGATATCCCGTGGTCGCATTATACCTGTAAATCGCAAGATAGGTCTTCGCTGCTCCGCCGTAACCGCTGGACGACTTTGCATACGTCCAGCTCGTCAGATATGCCGTCTGCGGCATGGGATTCCCAGTCTCAGTGTACTGGAGAAGGTAAGGCGTGAAGACAAAACCGGCATAAGCTGCCTGATTGTCATTGAAATCACCGTACTTCTGGGTTGTTACCGCCCCGGCGCTGACGGACATTCCCATCAGCACCACTGTCATTACAATTACTACTAAATCATACTTTTTCATCATAAATACCTCCAAATAAATAATTTTTTTCGATGAATCTATTCATTGACCGTCTTTCGATTCCTTTCGTTGCCAGACCTTGCTAATTCTTGTCATCTCATAATCCCGTCAATTCAGTTTTTTTCTTCCCCGACAGATTTCTGATTAATTTTCAGCAGATAGGGAATAAATGTAAAATGCCGCGATATGCGTTCGGCCGCCAAAGCACTGTTTCTGCTGGCAAGCGCATCATACAGATCGCGATGTGTCGGTGTACCCGGCGCTTCGAGCCGATGGCTGTAATTTTCGATGCCCGATTGGACCAGCAGGTGATATGACATCGCGTACCACTGAAGCAGTTTGGAACGGAAAATCTGTCTGTAGTGAGCCCCCCCACCCGCAAATTCGACCACGACCAGATGAAACCGAATGTCGGCCTGTCGAAATGCCGCCATATCGGCTTCCTTCCGGGCCTTTTCAAGGACTATCAGAACCGAATGGAGCTGGTCGATCTGCTCATCAGTAATCTTTGCGGCCAGCATATAAAACGCCCCGGTTTCAAACGCAAGGCGAAATCGATAGATTTGATCGGCAATCGCAGGGTTGTTGAAATCCACAAAAAATGAGCCCCGATTGCCCACGGTTTGAATCCACCCTTCCTGTCGCAGGCGGTAAATCGCCTCGCGCACAGGGCCATTACTGATCTGCAGAGCCCGGGCAATTTTAGATTCCGTGATTTTCCCCCCATATTGAATGCCCGAACCATTGCTTTCGTCAGGGAATACAATATGAGTAAGAATGTGTTCATACGCCTGGTTAGAAAGATTGCTCCCGTTGCGTGCTTCACTGCGAAGCGGGATAAATTCAAAAACATGCCTCAAGGGGATTGCCTTGTCCTGCAAAATTGTCTCTGAAATGCGTGCCATAAACCTTTCCTGTCCGTCTCAAGTTAAGATGGCCATTTGAGCACTTAAGCACTTAAGTGCAATATAGCGAAATAGCAACTTGAAGTCAAACAGGTTTTCATTTTTTTATAAAAATATTTGGTGATTATAAAGTTTTTTGCACCAGATAATGGGGGTTATACTGGTGTTGATGAAGACGCAAGAGTTTGAGAATATTATAGTTACAGAAAATAAAGCACGTCTTTATTTTCGAAAATACTGCTGGCAAAAACGGCATGTTTTTTGCGTACAATGCAGAAGCTATAAGATTTACCGTATTGCGAACAAGAAATACCGTTGCCGATCCAATCCTGCAAACAGCAATAAAAACGCTTTATTGCAGGTCGTGAAAACCGCATTTTTGAGTCAATAACGAATTTTTGGACACTATACGCGCGCACGCGCGCGAGGGATAGAGTTTTTGGACACTATAAAAAAGCAATATTTACCGTTTTCGGATTAAAAAACCGTTCAAAGCCAAAGGTACAAATTTATCTCAACCAATCAACCGCAAAGCTTGACAGGTCAGCTAAGTCCACAGTACCGTTATTATCAATGTCTGCCTGTTCACAATTAGCAGGACAATCCTGATTCATCCAGTTTCTTGCCAATTCTGCATAATCTGCCAAATCTACGCCGTATAATCCTGCAATGTCTCCGGCATAAATTATCTGCCAGGCCAGCCGCGGATAATCCTCACCCTCACGCAGCATCATCCAGTCTGCCGCATCGCCATCCGTTTCTGTAAAATCCCATCCGGCCAAAGTAAATGTCGTCATCGTCATCATCTCGGCAGTTGTTTTGCCCGTCATGCCTTCACAAGAGCCTTCGCCAGTACACTTCTTTTGTTTGGTGGCTTCATTATCCCAGAAGCAGGCGGTTGCCGTACCGGAGTAGTTATCCCCCACCAGACCGCCAACATAATTATTGGTTGCCCCTGTTGCCCCGACCAAACCCGCTGCGTAGCAGTTCGTCAGCGTCGTAATACTCTTACTGCCCAACAGGCCTCCAACACCATAATTGTATTGCCCTGTTACAAGGACCGAACCGGTCGAATAACAGGCGGTTAAGGAACAGGAAATACTGGCCCCGGCAAGTCCGCCAAAAAAATAATTGTTATTGCCCGTCCCGACGACCGAACCGGTTGCATAGCAGGAGGTAATGTCACTAATCCTGGTACTGCCCACCAGTCCCCCAATTGTCTGATTGGAATAGTTCGTTGCCTGGACAGAACCGGCCGCATAGCTGAAGGTAATCGTACTATCCTGATTGTCACCCACAAGGCCGCCAACCATTTCTTTTCCGCTGACCGGGCCGGTCGCATTGCAGATGGTTATCAAACCATATAGATTCGATCCTGCCAGTCCGCCGACCTTATCTGTCCCGCTGACCAGACCGCTCGCATAGCAGCCGCTTATCGTACCAGACGAATTACTACCCGCCAGTCCGCCGACATATTGTGTTCCCGTAACGGAACCAGTCGCAAAGCAGGCATTTAAAGAACCATTACTATGTCCCCCTGCCAGCCCCCCGACACCGGCACCTGTACCGGTGACCGAACCAGCCGCATAACAGCCAGTTATGCTGCCGTCTGAATTACCTCCTATCAGCCCACCGACACCCCCTGTGCCTATAACCGGACCGGTTGCATAGCTGGAGGTTATTGAACCATAAACACTATACCCCACCAGGCCGCCGATACAAGAGTGGCCTGTTCCGGTCACCAAACTGGCCGTATAGCAGCCGGTCAGCGTACCATGATTATTTTGTCCCACCAGTCCGCCGGTGTAGCTGGCTATTCCACTGACTGAACCGGTCGCAAAGCAGAGAATCAGCGTGCCATAATTCATCCCCACCAGCCCGCCGACATCCTCTTTTCCACTGACTGAACCGGTTACATAACAGCCGGTGATTGTGCCATAATCATTCCACCCCGCCAGTCCGCCGATGTAATTGCCGCCGGATGACAGCAGGATATTTTCTACACCCAGGTCCAGTATCGTACCGTAAGAAATGCACCCAAACAGGCCAACACTATTGACGACCGCAGTTGTCGTATAGGTCAGGTTGCGGACGACATGATCATTGCCATCAAAGGTTCCGGTAAAAGCTTTATACGTGGCCGTACCAATGCGGTTGTACTGCGTTCCGGTATAGGCGGACATATCGATGTCATCCATCAGTTTGAAATACATCCCCCAGTCGGCAGGATTGGCGCCGATGGTATTCAATTGTTCGGCTGTCCAGATTTGATATGGGTCACCCTCCGTACCGCTGCCGCCGCCGTAAGTAGCGGCGCGAGTAATAGTGGACAGAGACACAGACAAGACAAGTAGGGCCGCAATTTGCTTACTCATAAAAACTCCTCTCCTTAATCATAAACGATGACATCTCCTTGTACATCGTTTACTCATTGCATAACTGTATTTGTCGAAATGTCGTTTTCTCTTAAAAAACAGCTTTATTATACTTTTTTCAAGCCCTGCCAATCAAGGACAAAAGCGGCTTTTCGTGTATAATTACTTTAAAAGTAGGTAGAAATACTTATATCAATCAGGCCGGGGGCGGGGTCTAAAGCTACAGCATTCAAAACAAAGACCGTAGGGCAGGCCGCTAAAAATATATGGCGAATTTAAAACATGATACCGGATTTATTGAGTCCATAAAAGGCAGGGAGATTTATTGCACATAAAAAAAGGAATCCAGAGCTATTCCATCTTTACCCATAGGATTTACAGAGATATGACAGCGAATATCGTTTTCAAAGAAATATTACACTTGACATGGTTACAAGTATTTGGTAGTATGGCGGAAAAGAGGATATTTATGACTATATGCGAAGCCATAGCCAAAGCAATTCAAGACAGCGGAAAAACCAGATACAAAATCTGGCAGGAAACCGAAATCGACCAAGCCTTGTTATGCCGACTTCTTCAAGGCGGAAGCTGTTCGATGGAAACAGCGGATAAACTTTGTCAATATCTGGGGCTGGAACTGAAACCCAAATCAGTCAGAAAGAGAGGGAAAGTATGAAGCTAATGGGTGTTATCTCGAATGTCAAAGTATGGGAAAATAGAATTTCGGCAAAATATCCGATCAAAACTCTTTTGACTGTTTCCGCAACTGTCTGCATTGTTGTAATCTTCATTCAGCTAAATGACTTACGGCGAGATATTTCTTTACGGGGCGATGGCGATGGCGAACAGACGTATGAATTACACAAGAAACTGACCATTATGCAGGATTGTTTTTACTCACTGCAGCCTGATATATCATCCTTAAAACGGGACGTGTCTTCTATAAAGACTGATGTAAGTTCCATAAAAAAACAAGCATCGAATTCAAATAATAACTCTGGTTTAAGATAACGCCCTACCACTAATTGTTGCACAACAAGTACATCTAAAGACTGGAACAGATAACCAACCAGTAAACACCCAAAATACTGATTCAAAAACTGATCGAAAAACTGATCAGTTTGCTTACTGTGATAGACACAGCCAGTCAGAGAATGTCAGCACAACAAACAACGCAAAAGCCATTTTGGCAACCAATAGTGATTCTCATAAACCCATTAAAAACAAAATCTTAGGCAATGATTGTCACAGTATGACACCCCCTGACAAAAGAAAAAACGGAGAGGGAGGGATTCGAACCCTCGGTGCGGGTTATTACCCACACGACAGTTTAGCAAAGGCCAACTGAAAATCGTTGTAAACCTCTATCTCAATTACAGTTATAGATTTACACGTTTTTCAAAAATCGGAAAATAGCGGAAAATCGGGAAAATTGTAACATGTCGGCAAGCGTAGGACAAGCCTAAAAACTACTGCCAAAATCGTTACGAAGCATTGTCGATGCAACCGATGCATCTACCACAGCACCCCTCCCGTAATTTGTGGCCATTTGACGTCCTTCTTGTCTCAACCGTGAGAGTGTTTGGTTTATAGCATCAATCGCATCAATTTTCAAACATAACCGCAATGCAGTACCATGAATATCTGTATCAAAATAATGTCGATTAGCCGGAGTTAGATAAAGTGCCGAACTACCACTTGCAATGAAAAAACTTCCACCAAATCCACACAATCGGCTTGTCATAAACAAACCAAAACCGGTATTTGTCCATATGTCTCTACTTTGTGGTCTTGTATTTCCAAACGTTGTTCCTGATATTCCAGGCATAAGACTTAAATTGATAGCATCTCTATCACTACTAATTTGTAGATATGGATTTCGGGACAATGATTGGCGTATTCCAATACCTCTGTCCAATATCGCGAATTCAACCCAACTACGCGTTGGCCAGTATTGCGCACAATATCCAAATTGATTTGATTGGCTATGTTCAATGATATTTCTGATTATCTCTCGAAAGCAATACGTTAGAGTATCAACTAAATTCCCACCGAGGGTTTGAGTTAATATTTGAGCCATGCTTTCAGATTGTTGTTCAATATGATCACCTATCACTTGATGATTCAAAGCGGCATCTCTTTCAAGAGTATTGACATCATGCAATGTAATTGGGAGGTAACGGCTACTTCCTCTTGCGTGACCCGGTGGATTACCGAAATTGAGGCCGAATGCCTTAAAAAAACCCATATGTCCTGCATACGTATTTCTTTCATAGTTTCTTGCGTAAAACTGAGATTCAAAAAGCAATGATCTACACCGTTGCAATTCACTTGAAACCAAAAGCATACCAAATGGTTCAATTCGTCTTACATCCTGAAAATCAATCATGTATTCATCCGCCTGAGGCAAACCTCTTAACTGCCTGATAAATTCAAGAGATGATTGCAAGTTTAAACTACTTGGCACTCTTAATATATAACTTGACATAAACTTTATTATCCTCAGCCCATAATTGCTTGTCATTGCGTCTTTATTTGATGTGCATTTTAGCATCTTGCCATAAAAAAACAATAAAAGGTTTCATTTGTCGCATTTAAGAAGGTTCTCGCACGCGCGCGAAGAAAAATCCACGTTTTCCCCTTGTCATTGTCACGCCTTACGCCAAAATGGACTTTGTTTTACCAGAATAGTGGCCTTTTAAAGTCCTGAAAGGAAGTTATTTTAACCAAAAATTGAATGATGAGCGAGCTTTAGGTAACTGCAAACATTATTCCCATCTGGGATAGAAAGAAATGACTAAAACTTGGAAGAATTATCAGGAGGAAGTAGCAATTTTTTTCAGGTCACTTGGCCTTGAAGCCTCAACAGACATTACAGTTCAAGGTGTTAGGACAAAAACCATGATGTGGATGTTCTTGTTAAAATCTCACCATGCTGGTTTCGACATAATTTGGATCATTGAGTGCAAGCTCTGGAAGACAAAAGTATCAAAACTCCATGTACTCGCCTTACGCGAAATTGTTTCAGACATTGGAGCAGACCGTGGAATTTTATTATCAGAAACCGGCTTTCAAAGTGGAACTATAGAAGCAGCAAATCTTACAAACGTCCAAGTTATATCGCTCGCCAAAGTTCGTGAAACAGCCCAGTAATAGTATTTATTCTTTCCGGTTACCCTGCTAGTACAGGTTGGGACTGACATTAAAACCGCTCAAAGTTTGCTAAGACATTCAACTCCTACCCTGACACTGGGAATATATACCCATACGCTGAGGGGAGCGGAAACCGACGCAATCGACAGTTTACCGGACTTTGATAACAGCCCCCTGCCAGAACAGGCCAAGGCAACAGGAACGGATTGAAAAACACATGAAACGGTTACACCTCAGCTTACAAACCAACTTACAAAAAGTTTTGACTTTTCGCGTCAGCAAGTGTCTTTTTCTGGCACTGCAAGCGGTATGAATGGGGATAGCTCTACAAATGAAAAAACCCCGTTAATCGATTAAAAAACGGGGTTTTTAGCTCAAAAACGGAGAGGGAGGGATTCGAACCCTCGGTGCGGGTTATTACCCACACGACGGTTTAGCAAACCGTTGCCTTCAGCCTCTCGGCCACCTCTCCAGACATTGCATCGAACCCGTAATTTACCTCTGGATTGCCCGGAATGCAAGTGTGTTTAGTCTAAATACGAAATTTTTCAGTAAAAGTTAGGCCTTTTCACCCATCTTGGTCGGAGTTAATCCATTGACAAAATCCAATAATCGATTATATTAGTCGCTAATCTAACATTCTTTTTTTGCCGAAGAAAGAGGTAATAACTATAAATAATATTATTGAAAGGGCTGAGTCATGAAATATAGGTTGTACTGTGTCGCTATTGTCGCCTGTCTGTTGACGGCATGTATGTCAGGATGTTTCAAAGCTGACAAAGAGAGTTTAAAGGCATTTACGTATCCGAACGACGCTACGGTCACAGCCAGTGATTATGTAATCCTGCCGCCGGATGATGTAACCGTGATCTGCACCTCTGTACCGGAACTAATGGGCACAGGTTCCATGCTGGGACAGACCCAGACGGTTCGGCCGGATGGAGTGATTTCATTCGAACGCGTAGGCGAAATCACTGTCGCCGGCAAGACCCCCCGTCAGGTCGCAGAATTGATTGCCGAACGCATTGCCGGGATGTACAAAATGACCGGTGATAACCCGATTGAAGTCCGCGTCCGCAATATGAGCCATTATTATTATATGGTCGGCATGGTCAATCAGCCCGGCGCTAAAATCTTTACCGGCCGGGAAACAACCTTATCGGCACTGACCAAGGCCGTGCCCAATAACCTGGCATGGAAGGATCAGATTCAGGTTATCAGACCCTCGACCAACCCCAAGGAACCCTCCAAGGTGTTTGCTCTCGATTATCGCAAACTGACTGAACAAGGTAATATGAAATGCAATGTCCTGCTGCAGGAAGGGGATGTCATCTACGTCCCGCCGACCATTCTTGCTTCGATTGGCTTAACCGTGGGTGAAATCCTTAGCCCTGTTCTGCAAACCGGCAGCGCTGTTAATATGTTTGCAGCTCCGTAGTCATAACAGCAGTTGAAGATTGAATACTCAGGAAATGCTGGCAACCCAACCGGTTGCCAGCATTTTAATCAATGTCCTCGAAAACGGCATTAAAACGAATTCACGTTCTTGGAACGGCCTGGTTTGTGACCTGCGCTGTATTTTTGCTGTCGCTGGCGCTGCATCAGGCCGGATTCAAATGGTGGGTCGTTTTCTCGTTTTCGGGATATTCCCTGGTCTTCTTTCTGTTCTTTATAAATGTCTATGTGTTTGCCATTTTTCGCGGCGTCTCACGTCACCAGACGATTCTCGAACACCCCCTGACAACCTCGACTTACTATATCGCTTTTTATGATTTGAGTCCCTTTCTCGGCAGCCTGGCAGGTTTTTTGTGTTCAATCACCCTGCCGGAACTGGGAATTCTGGGAATATTATCTACGGTTGCCGAAGGAACACTGACATTTACTTTTCTGGTATGGATATTTTTTGATCCGCTGCTTGGATTCATTGAAAATCTGATGCCGCAATGTGCTCACCACAAGAAACAGCGTTTGCAGGCCGAAGCGGAGCAGAAACGCCTCAAAGAAGAAGAAAAACAGCAGCTTCTAACCAGTCTTGAAGAAAAAGAAGCCCAGAATATACGCCTCTGGAATGAAACCCTCGATCCGGTAATTGCCCAATTAGCTGAACTGCTTTCCCACCCGCATCAGGATGAGCAGGCTCGATTAATCGTCGCTCAGGCCGGAGCAAAAGCCTGGCAGCTTGGTGGAATTATCTGCATGCGGCATCTGCACCGGATGGTGCTGGACAAAGCGGGTCCCATAGAGATGGATTACCTGGCCATGTGGTGGGATGGCATCGGTACCTGGCAAAAGCCCCATCTCAGCCAGCTCATTCACAACCATTGATCTTGGACTTGCCCCCTGCCGGCCAATTGCAATCAAATCGCCGACACCAATAGATTTTCCAGCTTCTCAATTTGTTTTTGAGTATCAAACCATTCTACCATTCTTGCTCGGCCGGCCAGCCCCATCGTGTGCCGCAAATCAGAATTTTCAGCAAGTTCCAGCATTTTTCCCGCCATAGCCCTGAAGTCCCGCTGATCCACCAGCAATCCCGTCACTCCCTCCACAACCTGGTCGAGTATCCCGCCGCATCGTGTGGCCACAACAGGCAATCCGACGGAGGCCGCTTCTGCAAGAGTAACGCCAAAACCCTCGTGAGAACCGACCGAGTCGCGATGTGAATGCTGAACAAATATATCCGCAGTATGAAGGGCCTGCCGGACCACTTCAGTAGATACCGCCCCATAAAAAAAGACATGCTGCCCTAGTCCAAGTTCATTTACCAGATCGATAAGCATTTGTTTTTTGGGTCCGTCACCATAAATGTGAAGACTCGACTCGGGTTGTTTTTCATGAACCAGAGCAAATGCTCGAAGGGTATAATCCAACCCCTTGTTTTCAACCAGCCTGGATACAGCAACAAATCGAACCGCTTGCGGCACCGTATCATAGTTTTTGATTGAAAATTCCGCCGTAGGCACGCCGCAGGGAATTAAATGCACCTTGTCCGCCGGCACCCCTTGTTCCAGGAGCCATTTCCTTTGATGACTGCCCACCACCACCAGCCCTGAAAATCGGTTGAGTGACCGCAGCAGACTCCATTTGTACGCCGCCTCACTGAGACCGGAAGACAGATCGTAGCCGTGAAAATGGGCAAAAATCGGAATCTTGTATTTCAGTCCGACAGGCAGAATACGAAGGGCTGCAAAACCATAATGGGCCAGAATAACCTTAAACGAGTGATCGCGAACATAATCCTCAATATCAACACGCTCCCGGCCGATAACTCCATACCAGTTGCGTTCATACCACCGTTGTATTTTATGGACCCTGCGAAGAACACAATTCGCAGCAGGGTAAGAGGCACAATCAATACATTTTATCTTGCTCGCTAACGCATCATCACGGCCCAGATGATTGCGCCAGGTCAGGATCTGGGGATCCAAACGACGGAATCCGGCCAGTTGGCGCTGCATCCATATCTCGGAATATTGCCCCAGTTCCAGACAAACAAATAACAGCTTGGGATTGTCGCTGGAATGGCTCATCCCGGTATCACCTTAAGTCTGCTTTTGACGTACATTAAAATCCCGCCTTGTTTAACTGTTTTATTCAACCGTACATCCAACGATATCACAGATACCCCAGATCACGGAGTCGCTGTTCAATATTTTTTTCATCTTCGGCCGAATACACGCGGCCGGCTTTGGTATCGGACTCGTCAGACGTGGATTCCGAAACCCTGGGTTGATTTTGTGCTGCATAATCAGAGTTGTATAATGCCTGAAGAACGTGACCGTCCATCTCTGCCGGAATCCCAATACCAAGCTGATACAGCAGAGTCGGCACGACATCATACAGCGATGCCGTCAGCGTACGACCGGCGGAAATATTCTTCCCGCAGGCAATAAAAATCCCGTCTTTGTGGTGCTTGCCAATGTGCCGATCCGCCGGAGCCTGAACCGGGTGGAACAAGGCGTTGCCTTCCTGCGCATATCCCGTAAACGAATATCCCTCCGTCGGAATCAGGATCAAATCCGGCAGATGCTCCAGACGGCTCCCATGATAAATCTCTTCCTTACGATGAATCGCATTCACCACCGCCGTGCCGGTCTCGGGATCCGTGACGCTCCTCAATTTGCTAATGATATCCCCGGCCAGAGCCTCTCTTTGGGCTGCATCTTTTTCCAGCAGATAAATAAATCCCTCTCCGCTGCGTCCGACGGAAAATGCTCTGGCTTGTTCCCATATCCTAATTTGATTTTTCAAAACCGCATTTTCCATTCGCGTCATTTTTTCCTTGGGAAAAACAAGGCTCAGCAGTTTCCCCACACGCAGCGTTTTGGTAATCTTTTTCAACAGCGGCGCTTGTGCCGGATCAGGCCGTTTGAGATAGCCCTGCTGGGTCAGCCAGTTGCCCACATTAAACCGTTTATAATGGGGGCCGAATCCATGATCGGAAAGCACAAAAACCAGGTCAATCCCGCCGTTTTGCTTCTCAAACGTCTCACATACGCGTTGAATCTGCTCATCCAGTGTTTTATGAAAACGCCTGAATATTTCCATCTGAACCGATTTTGAAAATCGCGGATGGTTTGGATCCAGACAATGCCAGAGCATGTGCTGAATAACATCATTGGCCTGAAAATGAACCATAAATACATCAAACGGCTGGGACTCCAGCAGCCAGCGGGCCGCAGCCGCACGTGTTTTGACAATATCACGCAGGGCCTCTGTCAGCAGAATCGGGTCATCAATCATGGTCTGCGAAATAAACTTCATATTAAAAATATGATAGTCGGGAAACTGTGCCAGTAATGAGTCTTTGAGCTCCGGGGGATACGTAAAGGCTGAATCCATGGAAGGCGTCGGCAATCCGCTGACAACCACCCCATTGACGGCTCTGGGCGGATAGGTCATCGGGACGTTCATTAAACCCACCCGGTATCCGTTGCTGCCCAGGATATCCCATATTGTTTTCCCGAGGCTCTCAGAACTGACAAAAAAACCTCGTTTCTGTTCCTTATCCCAGTATTCAAAGTCAAACACCCCGGTTTGTCCCGGATTCTTGCCCGCCTGAAAAGCTCCCCACGCTGCCGGCGTAATGGCCGGTATCGTGGATTCCAGAATCCCCGAACACCCTTGCCGGCATAAACCCTGCAGAAAAGGCATTTGGCCTGCTTCAAAAGCCGGGTTCAAAACACTCCAGGACCCGCCATCGATACCGATCAGTAATATTTTCTGTTTTCCCATAGGTTTTATTTATACAGCAAAATAACGTTGACTCAACAATTGTTTTACAGAATCATGCAACCATGCCGGAGTCATCATTTCAAATATCGTATTGATTCATTATAGGTCTTCCATAAGCGATTCATGACCTCACTCCGCGTTCAGGCGGAAGTTCCCGCCGCTGGATCACAGCGTTCCGTTTGCCGCCCCATTCGGGCACGGAATAAGGCAATAATCTCCCAAAAGGTGCCCATCGTATTGCACTTAAAAATCCTGTCAAGTGCCGAACTGACGCCCAGATAGCTTCCAACCCCAAGAATCGACAGAACACAAAGACCCCAAACGGAATCCTTTGCAAAGAAAGCTGTTTTTACGGCAAACACAATCGCCCCCATGCACAGTGCCGCTGCAAGGGGATAGAAAAAGGGACGATACATCTCCCATATTCCCGATTTCAAAATGCGTCGGGTCAGATGAAAATCCAAAGGATTGACAATCGCGCTTAACGCCAGCACCGTGATGGCAATACCGGTGATACCAAAGTACTGGCTGAGCGGATACAGCAGGATGGCATACAAAATGATGCGTAAAAAAGAATTATATCGATTTGCCTGCGGTTTCCCAACGGCATTATACAATGGGCCGCGCGTTCCGCCGATTGCCATATACATTCCCCGCATCGCAAGAATTTGCAATACCGGCGTCATGGCGTGATATTCCTGTTTAAGGACCAGCCGAACAAATACAGGCCCCACAAGCACAATCCCGAAAGCCAGCGGAACCGTAATAAAAGAAACCAAACCCAGCAATTTAAGATACGCTTCTTTCAGACGGACAATATCATCCTGAAGTCGTGTAAAGGCCGGGAACATCACCTGGCCGACAATCGTGATAATCTCGATAAATGGCAGCGTCGCATATCGGGAAGCCTGATAATACAGTGCGATTGACCCAATTCCCAATACACCCCAGACAATCGCCTGATCACCAAAACGTAATATAAAACCGAAAATAGACATCATATAGACCCATTTGCCGAATTGCCACAGTTCTCCGGCCTTGGCAAAATCCAGCCGCAGTTTAGGTCGATAATCACAAATCACATAGCCCATGATACAACCGAAGACCCCTGCGGCAAGCCATCCGGCCACGTAGGCCCACACATTGCGATACAGGTACAGCCACACCAGCGAGACAACACAATCAATTATGATTTCGGCTATTTTAACATACGTAAGCGGGCGAAAATTAATATCACGGTTGAAAAACAGAATCCCGATATTGGATAAGCCCTGAAACAGAAAACCGCTCCCCATCACGCGCATGACGGTAATAGCAAGCGTTCGATGCGTCTCATCTTTAATCCCGATGGAAACAAAAAGCGGAGTGACCGCATAGAAAATTGCAAACAGAGCAATACTGCGTATCAGTCCGACCGTCCATGCAGTATCCAGATAATCATGAACATGGCCTTTTTTCTGTATCAGAGCCACATTATAGCCCGTCTCGGACAGCACCGCCAGAAACGTCATCAGCAGAAAGGCGGCACTCATAATACCGAAGTCTTCGACGAACAAGACGTTGGCGATAATGATGGTTTTGATGACACCGATGACGTGAGATGCAATACGCAAAATCGCAACCCAAAAACCCCCTTTCAGGGATTGGTGGAACAAGTCTGAGTTTTCCTTGGGCCTTGACGTCATTAATTCCTATAATTACGTAACGATTATCGCTTATCCTGGTTATTTGTCGGCAATCCCTGCCGGAGATATCCATATCCGCTGTATATCCTATCGACCAATGGAATCTCCCGGATTCGAAAAAAAGGCTTATCGCTGGAGGGTATTAAATACGATAAAAATATTATTGTCAATAACTTATAACACGATATAACAGACACCGACTCCCTGGGAGAGCAAACATGAATATCGAACAATATGCCGGCTATTTTCTGGAAGCACTTGCCGGGTCGGACTATTCAGTCGCCCTGACCGGCGCGGGGGTCTCGACGGATTCGGGCATCCCCGACTTTCGCAGCCCCAACGGGCTTTATTCCAGGATATCACAGGAGACCTTCGAGCTGGACTTCTTCCTCAACCAGCCCCAGGAGTATTATAAGGTCGCCATCGACCACATTCACCCCCTGGCAGACAAAGAGCCTAACATGACCCACAAAATGCTGGCCAAACTGCAGCAAAAGGAAATGCTGAATGCCATCATTACCCAGAATATCGATGGGTTACATCAGAAGGCGGGGGCGACAAATGTGATAGAATTCCACGGAAATGTGGTAGAGTTCCACTGTATCCAGTGCGGCAAGACCTATGACCGAGCCTATGTGGATGAACAAATTCGGACTTGCCAAGTCCCCTACTGTCAATGCAAATCGCTGATCCGGCCGGACATTGTTTTCTTTGGCGACATGATACCTCTGGAAGCATTAAACGCCGCCCAGTTGTCCTCCGGCTCGGCCAAGGTGTTTGTCGTGATGGGTACCTCGCTGCAGGTCCACCCCGCCGCCGGGATGGCCAGCCTCGCCAAACGCTATGGCGCCAAACTCTTTATCATCAACCGCGAACCCACTGCCATGGACACCCTGGCCGACTGGGTCTGCCACGCCGAACTGACCACCTTCTCCGAGGCGGTCTATCAGTTGATTGGCAACAAGTAAGGGCTGACTAACGTGCCCCCCTGAACTCTCTCTAACCCATAGGATCAAATCTGAATAGACGGCAATCAAACAGGCTATTCCTTTGCCCCATAGTTTTTCAACAGCTTAATGATCGCCTCATTCTTTGCCACACTTAATGCAGTAGAGCCAGTTACATCAACAGCATTTACATCTGCTTTCGCTTCCAGTAATAGTTTGACAATCTCGACACAACCCTCCCGTGATGCGTTATGCAAAGCAGTACAACCATTTCTGTCTTCAGCATTCACATCAACCTTGGCCTGCAGCAGCAATTTGACAACCTCGATATGTCCATAACTGCATGCTGCCAGCAGCGGTTTTCCAGATTTTATATCAGAACCAGCTTTCAGCAGCAGATTGACAACCTCAGTATGGCCATACCGCGATGCCATATAAAGCGGTGTACTAACGTAACCCGTAGCAGCATTGACATCCGCTTTGGCCTCCAGCAGTAATTTGACAATCTCAATATTCCCTCGTTTGGATGCTATCTTCAGGGGAGTATCGCCTTCAGGTGTGGCAGCGTTTACATCAGCCTTGGCTGCCAGTAATAGTTTGACAATCTCGATATGAGGCTGGGAATACAGCCGGTTGCCGCTTGCATCACGGTCAAAAACTTGTTCCCCGGTCGCCAGCCACATCCCCTCACCTGCCCCCATCAGCATCCTTCGTTCCTCCATAGTAAATGCTAATGAAGCCGCCATGAGCGGAGTGCCCCATTTATTTGTAACGTTCACGTTTGCCTTGGCTTCCAGCAGCAGTTTGACAATCTCAATATGTCCCCATTGTGACGCTACAAATAAGGGTGTTCCCCCGTCTTCTTTATTAGCGGCATTCACGTCGGCTCCGGCCGCAAGCAATTGTTTAACAACCTCAGTATGACCGTTTTCCGACGCACGATAGAGTGCTGTAGCCCCCTCCGTCTCTGTAACATTCACATCAGCTTTGGCTTCCCACAACAGCTTAACAACCTCAGTTTGGCCATTCTCTGAAGCCACCAGCAGTGGTGTGGATTTGTTGCAGGCGGCAGCGTTTATATCTGCCCCGGCCGCCAGCAATAACCTGACAGTATCACCATGGCCCCTTTGTGAGGCTATCCACAATGGAGTAACACCACTCTTGCTGGCGCTATTTACATTAACTTTGGCACTCAGCAGCAACTTGCATATCGACAGATGCCCATTCGCCGATGCCCCGTGCAATGGAGTTTCTCCCGATTGCTTATTGGCAGCATTTACATCTGCGCCGGCTTCCAGTAATAGTTTAACCACCTCAATATAGCTCCCCTGACATGCCTCAAATAGTGGTGTAGAATCGCATGTAGATGCAATATTCACTCCGGCCCCGGCCGCCAGTAATAGTTTGACAATTTCGACGTGGCCGTTTTCTGAGGCCGCCCACAGCGGAGTGAGACCATAAGTCTTGCGGGCGAGGTTCACATCCGCCTTCGCTTCCAGCAATAATTTGACAACCTTGACATGCCCATTTCCCGATGCCATAAACAAAGGCGTACTGCCGTCTGTCCGGCGGGCTTTGTTCGCATCCGCTTTGGCATTCAATAATAATTTTACAATCTCGACGTGGCCTTTTTCTGACGCCCCTACCAATGGTGTGGTGCCCTTTTCGTCGGTAGCGTTCACATCCGCCTTGGTGTCCAGCAATCGTCTGACAACTTCGGTATTGCCGTTCTCCGATGCTTTCAACAGCTCGGTAACATCATAAATCTTCTCCGCCGCATGAACATCAGCCCCTGCTTCCTGCAATCGCTGGACAATCTCCGTATGTCCTTTTTTTGAAGCGGCCATAAATGGAGTGCTGCCATCAATTTGACTGGCCTTATTGACATCTGCTTTGGCCGTCAGCAATAATTTGACAATCTCGATATAACCGCATTCTGATGCTTCCCTCAAAGGAGTAATACCATTATTATCAGCTTTATCCACATCGGCGCCGGCCTTCAGCAGCAGCTTGACGACTTCCGTTCGTTCCCGTCGGCACGCCTGATAGAGTGGAGTAAAGCCATACTCGTTGACAGCATTTATATCCGCCTTGGCTTCCAATAGAAGCCGGACAACAACAACATTGCCATCCCATGATGCCTCCAACAGCGGGGTAGAATCCAGAGCATCGGACTTATTCACATCGGCCCCCGCCTGAAGCAGCAGGTTGACTACTTTGTCATATCCACCCCTTGATGCCTCAAACAGGGGAGTACTTCTTGCTGTATCAGCACCGTTTACATTCGCCTTTGCTGCCAGCAGCAACTCAACAACCTTGGCATGTCCATTCTGTGCCGCATCCTGGAGAGCCGTATTTCCTTCTCTATCAGTGGCATTGACATCCGCCCCGGCTTCCAGCAATAACTTGACTACATCAACATGGCCATTGGCCGCTGCAAGATGCAGTAAAGAATAGTCCTCGTCACCCACATTAATGTTGGCTCCTGCTTTCAGTAAAAGCGTGACAATATCAGGGTGGCCTTCCCGCACTGCCTTCATCAGCGGCGTATTACCAACATCATCCATAGCATTTATGTTAGCTTTGGCTTTCAGAAGTAGTTCAACAATATCAGTGTGACCAAATTCCGATGCAATCAACAGTGGAGTTACTTTATTGAGGGTTGAGGCATTCTTATCCGCTCCAGCCGCCAATAATAGTTTAACTACCTCAGTGTGACCGTTCTCCGATGCAATCCATAGCGGAGTTGCACGATCCGTCCTGCTGCGGGCGATGTTCACATCCGCTTTAGCTTCTAATAATAATTTGACAATCTCGGTATGACCTCTTTCTGATGCCACCCAAAGCGAAGTAACACCGTCTGTCTTCGTGGTTACATTCACATTGGCTTTAGCTTCCAGAAGTAATTTGACCACCTCAGCATGACCTTCTCGCGATGCCATAAACAACGAAGCAGCACCATCCGCCCTGTGAACAGTATTTACATCTGCACCGGCTTCCAGCAGCAGTTTTACAACTTCACTGTTCCCGGCATCCGATGCAATCATCAGTGATGTAATACCGTCAGCTTTGCGAGCGGCATTTACATCAGCTTTAGCTTCAATCAGCAGCTTGACAATATCAACATAGCCTTCGTATGACGCTGTCATCAATAGAGTCATGTCATACTGATTTTTGATATTAACATTGGCTCCGGCCTTAATCAATTCGCGGATTTCGTCTAGGTTTTCCGATTCCACAGATTCACAAAAAACCTTCAGCTTCTCCGTAGCCGCATCAGCCTCTTTTTGACCTGCAAATGCATTCTTTCCAGAACAGAAAAAAACTAAAACCGGCAATACCATGAATACAAAAAACAATCTCTGGGTGTTCATCATCTGTTTTCTCCTTAAGAAATTGGATTAAAAGTATATATATCCTCACCAATTTCGTCAAATGCCATTTTTGTCTTTTTTAATATCTTGTATCTTGGTAAATTGATGTACTCCTGGTTTAGATTTGCAGATTCATCTCTCCTGTATCCCTTGTATCTTATATTCTGTATTCTTGTTATCCACATCGCACAAATTACGCTAACACAATCTTGCTATTCGTAAAAAAAATAAATATTTTCTTCTCCCGCTCTGGCCTGCACTTATAAAAACTCACGCCCTGTGCTATTTCGATTTTTCGAACAAAAAACGCAAGTCCGTCCCTCTATACGGAGGCACATAAAAATGAATAACACGCAAAGACAACCGAATAAACAAAACAAAGCCATCCGGCCCAATCGTCCATCGTCATTCGAACCTCGTCAATCACCGGACAATCGCCCATTACATTTAATATTTACCATGAAACACTTAACATTAACCCCGCCGCAGGCGGATTCCTTATTTTTTCCTTTACCTTTTTACTTTTTCACCAAACGAACCCAATTTCGACATAAATCCTGTTCATCCTGTAAATCCCGTCAAAAAACTATTTCTGCATAACGAAGCCAATTTGCTCAACAACTTTACTAATGCGATTTCTCAGATGCAGCATAGGATAAATGTAACCAGGGTCGGATTTGGGGCATCGATTCATAATAACCAATATCTTTTTCTATCACGAAAGGGAACACATGAAAAGCAGGCAGGCAGGTATCGACATTTCGCGGAGGGATTTTCTCAAAACATCGGCCGTGGCGACGTTTTCGCTGGCGGGTTTACATAGCGCCTTTGCGGCAGGCTCAGATAAGATTCGGGTTGGCGTCATCGGCTGCGGCGGACGGGGGATTCACGACTCGACCAATTGCGTCAAGTCGGCAGAGAATGTCGAGATTGTCGCCTTAGCGGATGTTTTCCCCGAACGGCTCGCGTCCTTCCGGGAGCATTTCAAGACCAACCTGCCCGACAAAATCAACGTCACGCCGGAGACCTGTTTTTCCGGCTTTGACGCTTACCGCAAGCTGTTGGCCTGCGAGCTGGACCTGGTGATTCTGACGACTCCGCCCCACTTCCGTCCGGCCTATTTCCGCGCGGCAATCGAGGCGGGCAAGCACGTCTTCATGGAAAAGCCCGTCGCAGTCGATCCGGCCGGGGTGCGGTCGGTCATCGAGACGGCTGCAATTGCCGACCAGAAGAAGCTGACGGTCCTGGCCGGCACGCAGATGCGCCGGCTGGAACCGCTGGTGCAGATTATGAAACGCATCCACGACGGCGACCTGGGCCAGATGACCAGCGGCCAGTGCTATCGCATCGGCGACGGCATGACCGGCTGGGGACCGGCCCAGCGGCTGCCGGAGTGGTCGGACATGGAATGGCATCTTCGCCGCTGGCTGTTTTATACGTGGCTGTCGGGCGACTTTATCGTCGAACAGCATGTGCATGACCTGGACCTGATAAACTGGGCGATGAATTCCCACCCGGTGCAGTGTATTGCCCTCGGCGGCAGGCAGGCCCGGACGGATGCGATCTTCGGGGATGCCTACGACCATTTCGCGGTCGAGTATGTCTATCCGGACGATGTACGCATCGATTACAAAGGTGCCCAGATTAACAAGATTGCCGCACGCCACGAACATCGGATTTTCGGCACCAAAGGCTCGGCATTGTTCGATTTCGGCCAGGCCAGCATCAAGGGCGAAAAGCCGTTCGTATTTCAGGGCGACATGCCCGACCCGTGCCTGCGTCAGCACGCCGCACAGATTGACGCCATCCGCAACGGCAAGCACCTCAACGAGGCGGTGCAGATTGCCGAAAGCACGATGACGGCCATTATGGGGCGGATGAGTGCCTATACGGGCCGGGCGCTACGGTGGGACTGGCTGATGAAGGCCTCCAAGCTCGACCTGACGCCGGAAAGCTACACCTTCGGCCCGCGACCCGAACAGCCCGTGGCCATTCCCGGCGTAACCCCCCTCATCTACCCCCC
>JBDKVE010000302.1:0-1927 GCA_039679345.1 Anaerohalosphaeraceae bacterium | reverse complement strand
TTGATAATCATAGGCCGGCCGGACAGCAGAACAACGACCACCGGAATTCCGGCCTTTTTCATCTCGGTCACGGCCTGAATGTCTTCAGGAGCCAGGGCCAAGTCGCTACGGTCGCCTTCCATCTCAGCGTACGGGGTCTCACCAATAACAACGATGCCCAGAGTTGCCCCGGCAGCACCGGCGCCGTCTTTGGAGAATGTAACCTGCGTATTTGCTGCGACGCTATTTTTAATGGCGGAAAGAATCGTTGTGCCGCCGGTGGTGATTGGGCCGCTTTTGCCCTGCCAGTCGATGGTCCAGCCGCCGCACTGATTGCCGATGTTATCGGCGTTTATTCCGGCGACATGGATGCGGGCTGTTGTTTTAGAAATGGGCAGTGTGTTGGCCTGATTCTTCAGCAGGACCAGCGACTCACGGACGGCCTGACGAGCGACCTGACGATGCTGTGCTGAACCAAAATCCTGCTGGAGAATGCGGTCGGCCAGTACGGAGGCGTTCTTGTCCAGAAGCCCCATGGCGGCCTTGACGCGGAGAATACGCGTTACCGCATCGTCGATACGCGACATTGGGACTTTGCCTTCCTGAACGAGTTCCTTGAGGCATTTAATGTATTCCCGATAGGTGTTGGGGACCATTCCCATATCCATGCCCGCATTGACGGAAATCATGATAGCGGTTTTGTAGTCTTTGGTAATCTGGTCGATGGCGTTATAGTCGGAAATCAGGAAACCGTCAAATCCCAGTTCTACCTTGAGCACATCGGTCAGCAGGTATTTATTGCCGGAGCATTTGGAGCCGTTCCAGCTATTGTACGAGGGCATAATCGACCCGACGCCGGCATCGATGGACGCTGGATAGGGATACAGGTGAATCTGTCGCAGGGTGGCCTCATCAATTCGGGTATCGCCCTGGTCCAGCAGGCTTTTGCTGTTGGGTTTCTGGGCCGAGCCGAAGGTCGTCCCGCCGTCACCGACATAATGTTTAGAGCAGGCCAGAACGGACTGGGGATTGGACAGGTCGGAACTCTGGAGGCCCTGTACTGCGGCCTGACCGAGCTGGCTGACCAGTTTGGGATCTTCCGAAAAGCCTTCATAGGTGCGGCCCCAGCGTTCATCCTGCGGCACGGTAATACAGGGGGCGAAGGTCCAGTTGATGCCGGTTGCCCGGATTTCCAGGGCGGTGATGCGGGAGATTTCTTTAATCAGTTCCGGATTGCGTGTGCAGCCCAGACCGACATTGTGGGGGAATACCACCGCTCCGATTACATTATTATGACCATGGACGCCGTCGATGCCATACAGCAGGGGGATTTTCAGGCGGGTTTTGAGGGTGTGCTTCTGGCAGTTGTCATAGGTGTTGGTCCACGCCTCGAGGCTGTTGCCTTCTTTGGGGTCGGAGCTGCCGCCGCTGAGGATGGAGCCGATAAAATAGGTCTCGATATCCGAGATGTCTTTGAGGCCGGACAATTCCGCTTGCGTCATCTGGCCGACTTTTTCATCGAGGGTCATTTTAGCGACCCATTGCCGGGCCTGTGTGTCGAATTTAGAAAACGGTTTTACAGGGCCGGAAGAGGTTCTGTTACACGATGCAATAAGGATAACGATTGAGGCAAGACAACACGATGTCAGGATGCGACCGATACGTGAACGGGCCATTGTGTACTCCTTTCAAAATCCATTTTGACTTATAGAGGATACATCACATTCAGGATTAGCACAATTGATTTCTATCCTGTGTCTATAGCATACCGGCCGATTCTCTTATTTGTCAAGAGATAATCTCTTGAAAAGGGTGCAATGGTAAATATCGAACACGCAGTCCATGGGCTGTTTATTGCACCTTTTAACGAGTTTGCCGAAGATTGCCATCCCCCCAGGGAGAGTGTATTTGACCATCTTCAGATTATTTTAATAATAATAAGGATTTA
>JBDKVE010000301.1:0-2304 GCA_039679345.1 Anaerohalosphaeraceae bacterium | reverse complement strand
GCACGAGACTATTATTTAGATCTGTTGCTGGTAACTGTTGGATTAAATGAGCCGGAGGGGATACTTAGTCTGAAAGAAAGGGAAAGAGTCTTCTCGGGAAATATAAAATTATCTTTATGGCAGGCTTTAGCTGAATACGAAATTAATGCCCCTGCCGTTGCAGTAGAAAAGTCAGCCAAGCCCCCCGTCGAGGCGGAGCCTGCAAAAAGAATCGAGGTTGCTCAAAGGAAACGGACCGTTTCCAGGTTTTCGATTTATACATTCATGTTTTCTGCTGTCGCAGCACTATGCATCATAGCGATGATTTTATTTACACCTGAGTCCTCACCCGTTGCGGTTTTAACAGATGGCACTGGGGCCGAGTGGGCCAAAACAAAGAGAATTCCGTGTCTGGGTGAATCGCTCAAACGGGGCACATTGACGCTTTCCGCCGGTTTTGTTGAGCTTGCATTCAACGATGGTGCGGTTGTTGTTGTCGAGGCTCCGGCGGTATTCGATCTTAAGAGTAACAATGCGATGTTTCTGCAGAGCGGCAAGCTCTCTGCCTTCGTTCCCAAAGAGGCTGCTGGTTTTACGGTGTGCACTGCGAATGCAACTATTGCCGATTACGGTACAGAGTTTGGCGTTGCAATAGAGGATAACGGCTCGGTTGATACACATGTGTTTGCCGGCAAAGTGAAAGTGTGCAGTGCAAAGCCGGATGGCATCGGGGCGTTCTCCTGGTTAACCAAAGATGAAGCGGTGTTGGTCGATAATGAAGGCGTTTTATCGCGCAAGTATTTATCGAATACAAGGAAATTCGTCAAAAGAGTTGAAACAGTGAAAGGATGGCCTTCTTACCTGGACGTAAATTTGATTCAAAATCCAGGATTCGAGAAAAATACGGCTGGTACATATTATCCTGATAACCCGATTGACCTGCAGATAACAAATGTTGATATCCAGGATTGGATGGATAATGGTGTCGCAACTGTTTATGCCTATAATGCCATGCCTAACCCGGAGTTTTCTCGTCCGGACCAGGAGTTTCCACGTCCGGGTCGTCATCCTGTGCCGGATAATTGCGGCCAGAAATTCTTTATTGGTGTAGATGATAACGAGATTTATCAGGATATTGACGTCAGTAAGCTTGGATACCTGATTGACGGCAGGGGAGTATCCTTTACTCTGTCCGGCTGGCTGGGGGGATATGTGGACCATAAAGACAGCCTGTCAATTATAGCTGTTTTTCGCAATGACAGAGGTGAGGAAATCGGCCGGTCAAGCATTGACCCCGTTGATCCTATGGAACGAAACAATAAGACTGGATTTGTCTTTCGGTCCAGCAGCGGAGAGTTGCCCGGCAGTACTGAAAGCATCCGGATCGTGTTACGCACAAAAAGGGACGCTGGTGTAGCAGACGCGTATGCTGATAACCTGGAGCTGCGACTCTCTATGAAGTAAGGATTCCTGAATCTGCTCGGGGGCAGACGACTGAAGAGAACGCATAAAAATTTAACAAGAATAGTGGTTTCAAGTAACCTGTATTAGAAAAACTGTTTAGGAGTACGGATGTGAAAACAAAGAGTATTTCAGGTATTATGGTTTTGTTGACCTTGTGTGGGGTGGTACAGGCAACGGTACTGACCGGTGCGGGTGGTAATACCAATGTTGCTGTTCCTGCAGACCATGGTTCGAATGTGCAGGATACGCCGCACATTGCATTGACATGGGCGCCCACCGGAGGCGCAGTTAATTCCCGTAAGCAATGGGAGCAGTATAATGGTTGGCCGGGCGGTGGTGACGGCGGGGCTGTTTATCAGGTTGACGGCTGGACCGATAATAGCGTAGTGCATACCATCGCGTTTACGCCCGAGGCCGGATACGGCGTTGTTCTTACTTCGCTTGACTTAAACGTCTGGTCCGGCGGCGGGAACACGAGTGTCAATTGGACAGTTACGGGTTCTTTGAGCGGATTGCTGGGTTCCGGCAGTTTCAATACCTCTAACGGTTCGGTTGTCACACACGATATCAATCTTGTCGGCAGAAGAGCAGAAACACTGACACTTTCGCTTCAGCAGGCATCGGGCGATACGGCCTACCTGGCGATGGATAATCTGACATTTAGTGAAAAGCTTCCGTATCTGGTTCCTGACCCTACGCATGGCGAAATAGATGTCATAAAAGACCTTGCCGAGCGGAATGTGCCAGGCGCCATCTCGTGGGAATACATCAATGATCCGAATATCAGCCAGGTTTTTGGTTATGATGTGTATTTTGATTCGAATGAGGTACTGGTAATCGCAGGCGATCCGTCTGTTAAAG